>CAZDYR010000355.1:1724-3169 GCA_964509625.1 uncultured Smithella sp.
GTTCCTGTGCCGGCATTTTTTGAGGCACGTCCGTCGACGGCTTATGGGAGATACTGATAAAAAAAGATACGGCGATGAAAACAATAATGATGCACCCGATCCACAGCAGAACTTTATGCTGGTTCAGGGCTTCGGTAATCGGTGCATGCCGGGGTTCTTCCGCAAGGGCCTTTTCCTTTGACTGGACAGTTTGAATATAATTCTCGTAGAGTTGTAAAAGGGGTTTGCTGTCCACCCCGAGGGTGCCGGCGTATGTTTTAATGAAGTTTCGGGCATACAAGGGGACGGGCAGTAAATGAAAGTTGCCGCTTTCTATGGCTTCCAGATTGGCCACACTGATCCGCGTGCGTTCGAATAATTCCTTCAGGGTCATCCCGGAATTTTCACGCGCCGTTTTTAATTCAGCCAATGCGGGATCCATGTTTTGTTCTGCTGTCATACAACCTGCCATAAATAAGCATTATTTTGACTTGTTTAGCACTATTTCTCAGCCAGCGCAACTTTAAATCCCGCTCACGCGGGACGAGCGTTAATTTTTCGTGGCTTGCTGCGCGATGGCTGATGATTGTTCTTACTTTTTCGCATGCTTTATGCTTTAAGCGCTTATAATAACCTGATTGATAAGGAGTTTGTTTGAATGACGGAGATTATGGACTTTGCCCGAACACTGGCCTGTGAGGCGGGTAAATTGCTTGCGGAAAAGCTTACCCGGCACAACCCGATTTTTTATAAAGGAACCATCGACCTGGTGACGGAAGCGGACAGGATGTCGGAGACGTTCATTCTGGCGGAAATCAGCCGCCGGTACCCTGAGCATGGAATTTTATCAGAGGAATCGGCAGCGAAAAATGAACAGGCCGCCATGCGCTGGATCATCGACCCTCTGGACGGAACAACCAATTACGCGCACGGGTTCCCGTTTTTCTGTGTTTCGATCGCCTTCGAAAGGGATGGCATAGTGGAACTGGGTGTTATTTACGATCCGACAAGAGATGATCTGTTCACGGCTTCCCGCGCGGGCGGAGCATGGCTCAATGGAAAGCAACTGAAGGTTTCCACGGTAAATGATTTGTCACGCAGTCTTTTAGCCACAGGATTTCCATATGACATCCGTGTCAGCAAAGAAAATAACCTTAATTATTTTAACGCGATGGCTGTGAACGCCCAGGCGATCCGGCGGCCGGGCGCGGCGGCGCTGGATCTGGCTTACCTGGCGTCTGGGCGGATTGACGGCTTCTGGGAGTTAAAACTCAAGCCCTGGGACACGGCCGCGGGCTGCCTGATGGTGGAAGAGGCAGGGGGAGTCATTTCCGATATGAAAGGGGGGAAATGGGATCTTTATTCACTGGGGCTTGTCGGCAGCAATGGTTTGATACACGGACAGATGATGGAAGTTATTCAAAAAACGCAGGCGATGGGTAATGGGTAATGGGTAATGGGTAATG
>CAZDYR010000356.1:0-3166 GCA_964509625.1 uncultured Smithella sp.
GATTAAAGGCTATGCCTCCGGCGGTGTTGATCCGGCCTACATGGGACTGGGTCCTGTCCCGGCCGTCCGCAAGTTGCTGCGCATTACGGGCACGTCGATTAAAGATTACGGTCTGTTTGAGCTCAATGAAGCCTTTGCCGCACAGGCCATTGCCTGCCTGCGCGAGCTGAACATTCCCTGGGATGTCACCAACGTCAACGGTTCGGCCATTTCCATCGGTCATCCGGTCGGCTGTTCGGGAGCGCGTATTGTGCTGGCACTGGCCAATGAAATGAAGCGGCGCAACGTGAAGTTGGGACTGGCCTCTTTATGCATCGGCGGCGGCCAGGGCATGGCGTTGGCCATCGAAGCTGTATAATATTCTTTTCAGGCCCCCCGCGCTCATTGGCGGGGGGCTTTTATCGCTCGTATAAACCGCAGGTTGAACAGAGGTCTTTTCGTGCCCCATCAGACAGTCAACGGGATCAGGATTTATTATGAAGAGCAGGGTAAGGGCGAGCCGCTGATTTTCATCAACGGTCTGGCCTTTCCGATGGATTTGTGGTTTGCGCAAATCCGGGAATTATCCAAAGACTTCCGGGTGATCGCTCTTGATAACCGGGGCATCGGTCAATCCGACAAACCGGATGAAGAATACAGCATTGCCCTGATGGCATCCGACACGGTCGGATTGCTGAAAGCCCTGGGGATTAAAAAAGCCCATATCGCGGGGCTTTCCATGGGCGGTTTTATAGCGCAGGAAATCGCTTTGTCCTGTCCCGAAATGGTAAATCGACTGATTTTTATCGCGACAAGCACCGGTGGTCCCCGCTCTCAGGAACTGGGCAGGCCTTTCTGGGACAAAGTGTCCGCCGCCATCGCCGGTAAACCCGCGCCGGATGTTTATCGCACGGATTTAACGCTGATGACGGCGCCCGGTTTTGCTGAAAAACATCCGGATATTCTGGAGCGAGCTGTACAGCTGCGGATGAAACATCCGCAGCCGCTAAAGGCTTTCTTACGGCAGTACGCGGCCTGCAACGCGTTTGACAGCAACAGCCGCATACATCAAGTCACGCAGCCGGTCATGATCATTTTAGGGAAGGAAGATCCGATTTTCCCGACTCCCCTGGCCGATGATTTTCGACGGAAACTGCCGCGGGCAAAAATGATGATGTATGAAAACTGCGGCCACGCCATCCTTCTGGAAAAAGCAGACCAGTTGTCGAAAGACATTAGAGAATTTTTGAAAGGTTAAAAGGCTTAAGACCGAAGACTGAAGGTTAAGATGTAAGCGCTTTCAGCGCCGTTCAAGTGAACGGCCGAAGGCCCTCAAAGTGGACCTTCGGCCTTCAATCTTAAGCCTTATTCCTTGATTTTCGCAATGACCCTGGCCAGTTCCTTCTTATATTCAAAATTACCCAGCCGCGCGATCATAATCCGCTGCGCCTGCGGCGAGCCTGCTCCGTGCATGGATTCCGTCCGGTAGCCGACCGCGCCTGTACCCAGGGTAAGGTTTTCAATAAGCCGGAGCAAGCGCATGCGGGCTTCCGTCGGCACCGGTTCAATGCCCTTAAAGTATTTATCGATATAGCGGCCGATCTCGGGATGGCGGAAATCCTTTTCCGAAGGCATGGTTACCATGAGCCCTCCCGCGATATCTTCCGCCAGTCTGGCAATTTCGTAAGTGAAGCGTGTAACATTGTGCTTACAGACGTTGGCAATCAGCTGGTCGATCTGATAGGCTCCCGACGGCGTCTTCCATCCTTCGGTGGAGCAGGCAAGAGCGCTGGCGTACATGGTTTCATTCAGATGGGTCATTTCAACAAGCTTGTCCCGGACATGCGATGCGCCGGCCACGCCGCAGTAATCGGCTGAAAGCGCTGTCGCGCCGATGAGCACGTCGCCCACACCCACCTTACAGGCATAAGAAGGCCGGTGGTGGCCGGAGAAGCGCTCCACCATCATGCCTGCCATTTCCGTTTCGCCGTTCATGAAGATACGGTCATGGGGAACGAAAACATTGTCAAAAACCACCAGAGCCTCATGACCGCCGAACAGACTGTTGCCGACGTCGATTTCCGTGCCTTCCATTTTTCGCGTGTCGCAGGACTGTCTGCCGAAAATCATCACAATGCCCGGCGCGTCTGTCGGGACGGCAAAACTCACCGCATAGTCTTTGTCCTTCTCCTGCATGGCAATGGTCGGCATGACGAGAATTTCATGGGAATTGACAATGCCTGTTTGATGGGCTTTTGCGCCGCGCACCACAATGCCGTCGGGCCTCCGTTCGACAACATGCAGGTAGAGATCCGGGTCTGCCTGTTCGTGAGGGGCGCAAGACCGGTCGCCTTTCGGATCGGTCATGGCACCGTCTACCACCAGATTTTCCTCCTGAACATACAGCAGAAATTTCCTGAATTTTTCATGATAAGCGGTTCCGTATTTTGCGTCAATTTCAAAGGTTGTACTGTAGACGGCATTCATCGCGTCCATGCCCACGCAGCGTTGGAAGCAGCAGCCTGTTTTCTGCCCCAGCAACCGCTGGCGGCGGACTTTTTTAACGAGGTCCTCCGTGCCGGAAAAAATATGCGTAAAACGATTTATCTTTTTCCCGGTCAGGTGCGATGTCGCCGTCATTAAATCTTCGTAGAGAGGATCCAGCGCAAGTTCATACGTTAAAGCCACGGCGTTCATCGACGGGATGATGATCGGATGGTCCGCGGGAGAGACGACTTTTTCTCCGAACATCCAGAGGTTTAATTTGAGCCTGCGCAAACTTTCAATATAATCCTGCCTGGTTTTGATCGTCATAAGAGACCATCTCCCTTTGTTTTAAGATAATAATCGTGACAGCTTAGAAAGTATAAGTAAATCAGTCTAAACCGCGTGTCAAGAGACTTGTCAAACAGACTGATATTTGTCATAGTAAAAAGGAAAGGGTTATTCGTGAAATAAATGAACATTAAAGTTGTTACCCCTGATGAAGCGGTCCGCGTCATCAAATCAGGCCATCATATCCATCTGAGCAGTGTGGCCAGTTCGCCGCAATGTCTGGTGCAGGCCATGTGCCGGCGCGGACGAGCCGGCGAGCTAAGCGATGTTCATATTCATCATCTGCATACGGAAGGTCCGGCGCCTTATGCCGATCCGGAGTTTGAAGGCATTTTCCAGCTGGATTCTTTTT
>CAZDYR010000357.1:0-3154 GCA_964509625.1 uncultured Smithella sp.
GTCCCAATTCATCGTGATCACTTTCCCGGAACAGATTCTGTTTGATTCGGGGCAGGCGCAGATGAAAGCAGACACAAATTCAACGTTGGCCAAGGTTGCCGCTTTCATCATCAACCATCCGGAAATATCCGTTGAAGTTCAGGGGCATACCGACGACCGGCCGATCCGCAGCCGGCGCTATCCGTCCAACTGGGAGCTTTCCGCCGACCGCGCCACCCAGGTTGCAAAAACACTTGTGGAACTGGGTACAAACCCACAGCAAATCGCGACCAAGGGCTTCGGAGAATATCATCCCATCGTGCCCAACACAACGGATGACGACCGGATGAAAAACCGCCGCGTGGAAATTCAGTTTTCCCTGTCACAAGCTTAATCGCAGTCCCGGCAGAAATCTGCTCCGCAATTACATACCCCGAAAGAGCGATAAAGAAACTTCTTGTTGAATATACCCGCGTCATGATTTATGCTTGGCGAAAATGGAAACAGTCACCGGTAAACCTGAGCAAACTTTTCCCGGTTCAGCGAAAAAATAATTGAGGATCTCTATGGGTTTAATCCGTTTATTAATGAGTGATCCGGCCGCTTTTGTCATGCTGGCCGTGTTGCTCCTGTATTCCGTAATTCTTCACGAAGTGGCACACGGGTGGGTGGCCTGCAAGTTGGGCGATGAAACAGCCAAATGGCTGGGCCGTCTGACCCTTAATCCGATCAAGCACCTTGATCCCATCGGCACGCTGATGCTGCTTGTTGTCGGTTTCGGATGGGCCAAACCGGTCCCGATCAATCTGGAAAACATACCCGCGCAGCAAAGACGCAAGGGATTGATCCTGGTTTCCTCCGCCGGTGTTACGGCCAATATCATCATCGCCTTTTGCGCGCTCCTGCTGTGGCGGCTTCTATCTCCGGCGCCGGGCGGTCTTATTTACAATGTACTCTACATGCTGTCGTACATTAACATCTTGCTTGCCGCTTTTAATTTGATCCCGATTCCGCCGCTGGACGGATCAAAAATCCTGATGGGATTCACGCCGGAGAAGTTCAATCGCGTGCTGTATCAGATTGAACCTTTCGGTTTTTTTATTGTGCTGGGCCTTTTATTTGTGGGCGCTCTTGATCCCGTTATTAAAGTATTCCAATACGGGATTATCAGTTTAATATCGTTATTTTTGCCTTCCTAAAGCGAAGGAAAGGAGAACATGCCATGACAGCATTTACAGAACTGTTGCAAAAAAGACGGGCGATTCGCGATTTTGAAGACAGAGAGGTTCCTTGGAAGGTCATTGAGGAAATCCTTCAGGAATCAACTCTCGCGCCATCGGCCAGCAATAATCAGCCCTGCCGATTTGTTGTGGTGCAGTGCCGCAGGACGATCAAGGCGCTGTCCGACGAAAGCAAGGCCAATCTGCTCAAGGACAATGACGAAAAAAAGATCAAACTCAATGCCGAATACGTTGCCTTTCTTCAAAATGAAAATTTCAACGTTTTTTATAACGCACCCTGTCTGATTTATATCGCGGGACCAAAGTCGGTCGGTTCACTGGACGTGGATTGCGCGCTCGCGGCAAGCTATATCATGTTTGCCGCGACGGCCCGGGGGCTGGGAACCTGCTGGGTCGCTCTGGGGGCGAATATCCGCGATCCGCAGCTCAGAGGAGAACTGGGGTTATCCGAAAACCACCGGATCGTCGCGCCGATAATTCTGGGCTACCCCAAAGCGATTCCCGCAGCCTCGGAGCGGCACGCGCCGGACATTCTTCGCGTGATCACGGAAGCACGCTAGCGATTGTCTAAAGGCTGTTCAAATACCCTAAAGGGCACACGAAGGCTAAGAGGCAAGGCGCGCGAGGGTCGAGCAGCGGAGCGTACTTTGAGCGTACGTGAGCATGCGAGAGATGAAGCGTAACGCAGCATATGAGCCTTATCAAAAGCCTGCTAAAGATTTTTTGCCAGAGTTTTGATACCCACAGCGGCGCTTTTTGTCCAGTGGATGCGAATAATCTTGCGGCCCTTGTCCATCAGGGCCTGCCGGTCCGCTTCAGCCTGCGCGGCCTTGAGTTCTCCGAATGTCAGCAATGATTCATTTTGGCAAAGCGCGTCGGGGATGGCCAGGTCCTTTTTGTTTTTTCCCGTCAGCTGAATAAACAGGCCTTGGCCGGCATCGCCCTTGTGCAGCTGGCCGGTCGAATGCAGGTAGCGGGGGCCGTAGCCGATTGTTACGGCTATTTTATACTTGCGGGAAACCGCCAGTCGCAATGCTTCCAGCGCCTTGTCGATCTGCGGCGATGGACTTAAATAAACCTGAATCGTCACATAGGCGTTTGCCGCGGACTGCGCCAGAAAATTGGAAAGCGCTTTCGGAATCGTCTTTCCGGAAACGTTGCCATAAACCTCACAGTCGGCGTTGGCCAGAGAAGGCTGTGCTTTGGGCCACACCCGGGTTTTTCTGTATTCCGTGATCATCCGGGTCGTGTGCTTTTTTGTCGCTTCAACATCAGGCTGATCAAAGGGATTGACTCCCATGATATGGCCGGCGACAGCCGTCGCCATTTCCCACAGAAACATCTGGCCGCCCAGATCGTAATCATCGTTGATCCGGATTTTAAGGATGGGATGCCCGGCGGTTGCCAGTTGAGTGATCCACGAATTCCGATCATCGCCGTCACGATAAAAGATGACAAAGACTCGATCCTGCCCGTAGGCGCTCGTATCCATCTGCAGTTCGTTCAAAACCGGCAAAATGCCGCGGCCTTCCTTGCCGAGACTCTCCGCGATCAGTTGTTCCAGCCAGTCGCCAAAAGACTTCCAGTCCGGCGGCAGGATCAGTGTGAGCTTATCGCGATGATACTGCGCGAGGGTTCCCAGAGCCGCACCCAGAAGCAATCCGGTGGAATCGCCCTTGCCGGAAAAAAAATCCGCTTTTTCCTGTCCGGCAACAACCGCCGCGTTTTGCAGAAGCTTGTCGATCTGAACACCGATTAAAGCGGCGGGGATCATCCCCACCAGGGAAAGCGCCGAATAACGGCCGCCGATATTGGGATTGTTGGAAAAAACATAAGGAAGCTGCAGCTGCCAGGCCAGCGCAAGCATCGGAGAGCCTTCATCAGTAATAAACATAAAATGTTCGTTGGCGGAAACCCCCGGCTCTGCATCGGCC
>CAZDYR010000358.1:0-3149 GCA_964509625.1 uncultured Smithella sp.
CCTTTAAATTCTTATCTTTTGCAAATATTCTGTCTGCGAACGGACGAACCGGTAAATTAACAATAGGCGGAGAAATTTTAAAGAGAGCAGAGAAAATAAAATGAAGCAGCACAAGCATTATTCTGAGAAATGCTGACCGGTGGATTTTCTGAGAGCAATGAAATTATTTGCGAGTCTCTCAGTTTTAGAAAATAAAAATCATTTTAATTTGCTTTATTAATGTTGAAATATATCAATAATCGTGATACATATCACACCAGATCGATTCGGAGTAGATTATTAAATTATCAGTGTTTATCGGCAATAAGCTACAATTATTGGAGAGAAATGTTCCTGATTTGATGTTGCGGGATTAAGCTGTTGAGAAATGATGCGTTTTTACTCAGGAGATGATTTTTGGCAAATTCAAAAGATATTAATTCCACCGAAAGATTGTTGAAAGTTATTCGTGGTTCGCAAACGCCTTCTTCAAACGCCGCTGAGGCGCAAAATATTTCTACAAAACAAAACAAAAAAAACTCCGATAAATTTTCTGTTCATTTCCCGAAATTGTTGGCAGGTAAGCGCCATGTTCAGGTAGGTGTTGATATCGGCAGGGACGACATCTGTCTGGCCAAAATGACGAGAACATCCGACGGCAGACCGCTGCTTGTTGATCAAAAAATTATCAAACTGGATCATCGAATTCCAGCGGACTCCGATGATTTTCGTGAATTTTTAAAATCATCGTTAACAGCCTTTGCCGGTTCATTGAATGATTGCGAAATCTGGGCAATGATGAATGCCGCGGATGTGAATGTTCATTATCTCAAGATACCCATCGTTCCTAAAAATCAGATGGAAAATGTCATCTATTGGACCGCAAAAAAAGAAAATCCGATTGATGAGAAAGATTTCATTTTTGACTACGAGATACAGGGGCAGGTTACCGATCAGGGCATCCCGAAATATTCGGTGATGGTGTACAGCGCACCCAAAGCTGAGGTGGAAAAAGTCAGGGCAACATTTTCCTCTATCGGTGCCGATCTGACAGGCGTTACCATTGCGCCTTTTGCCATCCAGAATATTTTCCGTACAAAGTGGCTAACCGTCGGCGAAACGACTTTTGCCAGTCTTTACATCGGTAATGATTTCTCTCGCATTGACATCTTCAACAAAAGTAATCTCGTGATGACGCGGGGCATTAAGACGGGTATCAGCAGCATGATGGAAGCGGTTGATGAATCCATGTCCGACATGTTGCCCGACAGGAGACTCGACAAGGCAAGCATTGAAAAAATGCTCAACGAAGTCGCACTTGATCCGGGAAAATTACTACAAGATGAAAACGGTATTCACTGGAATGAAAATTCAATACTGGAGATGATCACGCCCGCCCTGGAGAGGCTGACCCGTCAAATAGAAAGAACCCTTGAGTATTACGAAAAGTCCGTTGGTTATGAGAAGGTAGAGAAACTCTACGTTTCATCTGTTCTGAATGCATTTGTTCACCCGGTATTGCATTATCTCGGCGAACAACTTGGCACCCGGAGTGAATTATTTGATCCATTTCAGGGGAAGATTGTGGCCGCATCGGGTATGTCCCTGTCTATTTCTGAAAGATCAGCACTGGTTCCCGCGATAGGCCTGGCTTTATCGGATCAGAAGCACACACCGAATGCAGTTTTTACCTATGTGGAAAAAAATAAAGAGATCACCAGAAAGAGAATCGGCCGCGGCATCTTTGCGGTCTTCGCCGCCGCGCTGGCTGTTTGCCTTGTTTTTCTTGTTTCTCAGGCGATTGAATACAGGCAACTGGGCGTTAAGCAAAAAAAACTTGAGCAGGAACTTTCCCGCTTTCATCCGATCTTATCCAAAGAAAAAGTAACAGCCCTCGCTGAAAATCTGAAACTGCGTCATCAGAAAAATCAGCAGTACTCCGGACGATATAAAGGCATGGCGTTCATCAGCGAATTATCCGCCCTGACGCCTGAAAACATCAGGCTGGTCAATGTCCAGATTACCTTGCCGGTTCAGGGCGGGCAGGGACAAAAAACTGAAGAGGTCGTGATTGAAGGGGTTGTTTTAGGCGACCGCAGCGCGCTTGACGCTGCGCTGGCTCAATATGTCATGAAACTGAAGAATTCACCCGTTTTCAAAGGAGCGGCTTTGCAAAAGAGCCATATTGCAAATTACAAGAAAAAAGAAATTCTGCAATTCACGATAAACGTAAAAACAGGGTAGAGATGATTAATCAATTCAAACAGAACATTCCGGCAAAAAGCATGACGTATCTGTTCATTGGCGCGGGGCTTATCGTGCTCATTATGCTCCTGGGAATAGGGCCGCTCTATCGTGTCAATTCCGTGCGCGAACAGAACGTCAAAAAAATCCAGACGTCCATCGAAGAACAAAAAGCGCTGGGTGGAATTTACGAATTACTGCAAAGCGCTACAGAGCAAAAAGAGGAACATGCGTTACCCAATCCGGCGAAATCAAAATTACCCAGGCAGGATGTTGAACAATTCCATAACGCTTTCCGTGCTGAGGCGGGCAAAGCGCGTCTGATGACTATTTTTTTGATGCCGGATTTGAAGTCCGTTGCCGCCGGATCACAAAGCATTCTTTACGACGCGACGCTTAAAGGAGAGTTTTCCAATTTCCGGAAGCTTTTGCTGGGTTTGGGGTCATTGCCCTACGTTGATCATATCGAGGAAATTAACATTAGGCAGAGCAGTGATTCCATGGAATTTAAAATGAAAATCTGGATTGCTCTGGCCAATTAAGCAGGTGCGGGAATAAAATGAAAAAACCGGAAAAAAGGCAGATTATTATTTTAGCGATTGCCGCCCTGTTTGTGCTTTACGCGGGCTATGAGTTTTTAATCGCGGGGCCGGCGGCAAAAAAAGCCAAAACAGAAACAAAACCCGTTGCAATATCGTCGTTTGTTGACACACTCAGCAATGATTTTATGAAGTATAAGTCTGCTGGCGTTGACGCTTATATTGCAAAGAGAGCAGAAGCGGAATGGGGCAAAAATCCTTTTTGGGAGAGAAACGCTTACCGGGAATTTGCGGGGAATGACGCGGGAAGCAGCTCATCCAGAATCGTCTATTCCGGTTATGTGGATACCGGCGGAAAACAAATGGCGATTATCAATGGCTGGGAGT
>CAZDYR010000359.1:0-3146 GCA_964509625.1 uncultured Smithella sp.
CAGGGCTAATCGTGAAACGCTGCTGCATTTGCCCATGGAGCCGCTTTCCTATCCTAAGGAAAAGCCGGGCGACGGCGCTCTCTTTACGGACATGAATCATGAAGAACTTGTATTTCAACTGGATAAAAACCTGGCTTCCGTTCCGCATGTTTCCGGCGTCAACAATCACATGGGGTCCAAATTCATGACGGATGACGAAAAGGTTACGCTGGTTTTTAAACAATTGAAGAAGCGGGATTTGTTTTTTATCGATTCACGCACAACCAGCCAGTCAAAAGCGGCTGTCGTTTCCGAGAAAGTACATTTGAAGGTCGCGTCACGCAAAATTTTTCTGGATAATGAACGTAATTATTCCAAGATCTATCAGATCCTGATGGAAGCGGCCGAGACACCGGCCGGTCACGCGCCGCTGATCATCATTGGTCATCCCTATCCTGAAACGATTCGGGCGATCAGAGACGCCAGTAGGGCTTTCCGTGAAAAGGGAGTCTCGATTGTTCCCGTGTCGAAACTTTTGCAGTCGCCTGCATCGTAAGGCAGACGTCAAAAACCGTTATTTTCGGGATATCAGAGTTGAGAGTAACCATACGCTATGTCAAAAAAAATTATCAACAGTGTGATTTGCGGAATTATTCTTTCCGCGATTTTAGCCGGATGCGTTTCTTTGCCGGCAGGCCGACCGTCATCTGATCCCTCCAGCCCCGAGACTTATTCTCAGATGGCGGCCTATCATTATTCGCTGTCTGTTTTGCTCAGGCGGGATGGTGATCTGTCGGGGTCAATCGATGAATTAAAACAGGCGCTCGCCTTTCATCCCGACTCGGCTTATCTGACCACGGAACTGGTTTCGCTGTACGTTGAGAATAACAATATGGATCTCGCGCTATCGCTGGGGGAGTCCGCTTTGGCTAAAAACCCCGGCAATATGGACCTGCGCGCGATTATGGGCGGTTTGTATTTTAACGCGCGTGAGTATGACAAGGCGATCAGGGAATACCAGAAGGTCATAGAGCTGGATCCGCAAAATCTGGTTGCTTATCTGTATCTGGCGACCATCTATGCCCAGGAAAAAAAATATGACCTGGCTGAAGACGCCTACCGGAAGATGCTGAAGATCGATCCGGACAATGTTATCGGAATGTTTTATTACGCCAAGACCTTGATCCAGATGAACCGTTTGGCCGACGCAGAGGCTTTATATCAGAAAATTACGGTACAGAGGCCGGCGTTTGAAGCAGCCTGGCTGAGTCTTGCCGCCCTTTACGAAACACAGAAAAAGTATGACGAAGCCATTGACGTTTATCGGCGCTATGTCGAAATAAATCCGGCCCGGATCAATTTGCGTGTGAAGATTGCGGAGCTGCTGGCTAAAACGGACCGGTTCAGTGAAGCGGAAAAAGAATTTCAGGATGTATTGAAAGTAGATCCCGCCAACCGGGAAGTGCGCACCGCTCTGGGGCTTATGTACTATGATATGCGCCAGTTTGACAAAGCGGCCGCCCAATTTTCTTTGCTGCTGGACAAAACGCCGGATGACGACAAATTGCGCTACCTGTTTGCCAACACCCTGGAACAAAAGGGTGATCTGTCTGCGGCGCGCGCGGATTATCTGAAAATATCGCCATCATTTGAATTATATGCCAATGCTCAGATTCACGCGGCCATGATTTTAAAGAAAGAAAACCGCCTTGATGACGCTATATCGGTCATGGTCCGGGCCATAGAAAAGAAGAATGATCAGGCGGTTTTGTATCTTTATCTGTCGTCCTTGTATGAAGACAAAAAAGACATGGTGCAGGCCGAAAAAACGGTCATCAACGGCATTGAACGTTTTCCGCGAAATACGGATCTGCATTATGTACTGGGAACGCTGCTGGAGAAAACGAACCGGTTTGAGGAAAGCATCAAATCGATGGAAAAGGTGCTGGAAATTGATCCGCAAAATGCGGACGCGCTTAATTTTATCGGCTACACGTATGCCGACCGGGGGATTCATCTGGACCAGGCGGAACAAATGATTGTTCAGGCCTTAAAGATTAAGCCGGACAATGGATACATACTGGATTCGCTGGGCTGGGTTCATTTCAAGAAAAATAAATACAAAAGCGCGCTTACGTACCTCAAAAAAGCCCTGGACCTCTTACCGGAGGATGCCAATATCATGGAGCATCTCGGGGACGTATATTTAAAAACCGGTCAAAAAAAAGAGGCGCTGGATTATTATCGGAGGGCCATAAAAATTGCTCCTGACAGCGGCGCCCTGAAAAAGAAAATCGACAGTCTGATGATTGTCCGATAGGATTCACCGAAGATGTCGTACAACGATTCCAGAAAGTATTGCTGGTATGATCCGTCGATTATTACTGAGTAAGCACAGCGTCCTGTTTGTTTTAATGTCGCTTTTGATTTGCGGATGCGCCTGCAAAGGCTTTGTCGGAAAAGTTCCGCCCGCCGGTTCTTCGGAAAGCATGAACCGATCCATTGAAAAAAAGGACAGACTGATCGCCCTGGCGCACATGGATCTGCATACGGCACAGGGGCATTATCCGGTCAGGGCCGCGCTGGTTTTGCAGAGGCCCTCCTATCTTCGCCTGGAAATCCTGCCGGTGATCGGCACTCCCGATTTTTATCTGACCGCGTCGCCGGACCGGATGAGCATATTCATTCCTTCACGGGCGGAATTCTATTCGGGGAATCCCTCCGGCGAAAATTTGGCACGTTTTTTACCCTGGGCTTTGAGCATCGAAGAGATCGTGATGATTCTTTCCAGTGCCCGTTCGCCGTTCGATGATCAGAATGTCGCGAATGATTGTTATCAGGAAGGGAACCTGATTCGTGTTGAACTGAAAAAGCCGCCGGGACATTCGCAAACGGTCTGGATGGAGAAAAACGGAAGAGTGGCAAAGCTTGTTCGCTATGATTCAGACGGTAAGGAAATTTATCAGGTCCGATATGCTGATTATATGGAAGACAGTCCGCTGGCGAAAAGCATCAGGATCCAGTGGGCGGATTCCCCGATATCCGTTTCCGTGAAATATTCCGACCTGAAGGTTGAACAAGCGACGGACCTGTCCGTTTTTGAGCTGACGGCTCCCGCGGGAATTAAAACCATTCAATTGGATTAACCGTAGAGACATGTCCGTAGG
>CAZDYR010000360.1:0-3145 GCA_964509625.1 uncultured Smithella sp.
TCCCTGTATTATGCCATGAACGTGACGGAGAATCACGGTTCAAACGCCGGCCTGCATGAAGCGCTGATCGGAGCGGGCCTGCTGGTCGGACCGGCCGCGGGCGCCGTCGCGCTCTACCTTGCTCCTTCCGCCGCCGGCATCGGCGCCTGGTCCGTCGGCGGTCTGCTTTGTGCCGGATTTTCCGGTTTAATCTTTCTAAATAATTACCGACGGACATCGCTGAACAAAGTCAATAAACCGCCGGCAGAAAAGAGGCGGGAGAAATAACCTGCGTTTTGACTTATTCGGAAACGCCTCCAAAACGCGACCTCAGATAATTCTGCGCGGGCACTTCGAGAAAACGGCGGCTGGCCAGAGACAGTCCGACAAGAACAGCAAAAAATAAAATTAAAACTTCCGCGGAACGGAACAATTCCTGATCTATCCGGAATTTCAAGGCGACGATCACCATCCACAACTGCAGGGGGGCATGAATAAGATACATGGAATAAGTAATGTCC
Source organism: uncultured Smithella sp. (assembly GCA_964509625.1). Classification (GTDB taxonomy): domain Bacteria; phylum Desulfobacterota; class Syntrophia; order Syntrophales; family Smithellaceae; genus UBA8904. The sequence goes on from CAZDYR010000360.1 coordinate 501, forward strand.
CCCATGACGGACAGCCTCTTTCCCACGGGCCCGTTGCGGGTTTCAAACAGCACCAGGGACAGCATGGTTGACGGAAGCAGAACCGCCACGGGCCAGACAGAAACGATCTTCTTCGGAATCACGGCAAGCAGGCCGGACGCGCAATGCAGATGGGGATTGGCAAGCACGATCGTTAAAACCCAGCAAAGAAGGGTTACCACGGGCAACCAGATGGATATTTTCCAGCGATCACCGGTTGTCAAAATATAACGGTAGGCGATGAAGATAATCCCTCCCAGGAAAAAATATTGTATACCCATGGAGACGGCGTAGTTCGGAATAATGAAGCATCCCAGGATAAACATGCCGAACAGCGCAAAGATATTCCTGTAAAACAATCTGCAAAATATAAAAAATATGATGTACATAAGCACCTGAATCGACGCCACCCAGACCGGCCCGTTGAATGAAAATCCCTTTTCCAGCCCCCACGCGGACACAAAAAAAAGATTCAGGATAAAATGGTAAAGATCGTTATACTGGCTGATAAAAAATGAACCCGTCATACCGGCATGGATCTGTTGACCGGCGGCTACGACCATCAGCGTCACAAAATGGAGCGGGTAAAGCCTGGAGAGCCGATTAACCAAAAAAGACCTCGGGGTTATGGTTCTCAGGGCGACCCTCGTTGAATAAAGCCAGAAGAAGACAAATCCTGATGCGCAGAAGAAGAATGGAAGCGCCACATTGGAGGGTTGATAAAAAATGTATAACAGATCAAACAGGGGCTGCTGATCGATCACAAGTCCGGCGCCTTTTGGATTGTAGGGGTAGAATAAAAATTGCCAGTGCCAGAGGATGACCTTGAGGATCGCGACCCCCCGGACAATCTCGAGCAGATAAAAACGTTTGGGCATTGCGGGATTGGTCATCATATTATCATCCATTCCAGGGTTGCTGAATCACGATCAACGGTTCATTGGAGTTGAATGAAAAGGTGAAAGGCACTCTCAATAAAATCTTAAATTCTAAAAGGCGGCGGCTAGGTGTCGCTTACAAAAGATTCAATGATTCCATGCGCGTTGTTCAACGCTCTGCTTATGTCGTTTTCAGCTTTCCTGATGTCGCAGACAAAACACGGCCCCCATTCCTGAGCTCCTGCTTTGTCGATCAAACCAAACTTATCATCCGGCAAAATGAACCGGCTTTCTATTTTAGTTCTTGATAAGAAATATTTTTTGTTGAATAAAGTGTATTAGATGCTTTTTTTGATGTCAAGATAATCTTAAACACAGAGCGTCGACAGCCGGTGCCAAAGCATGCCCGGCGGATGTAAACCCCGCTCATGGAAACTTACAGCGAACAATGTCTCAATGGATCGGGCCCCGTTTTGACAGGATGCTGTACTCCGTTTCAATCAAATATTGCGGTTGTTTCAAATTTTCCGGGAGGTGACCTATGTCTGATGTCAAAGTGACCGTTAAATCCGTCAAGGGATTCTGCAGTGCCGGATACAAAGCCGGCGACTATTTTATGCTCAAAGACGGCCTGATGATTGAAGCCGGAAAGCCCGCGGGCATTTGTATCTATGCCCTGCCCGCCCTGATCCCTTATCTGACCGCCTATTGCCGGGAAACATCGCCTGATGACTGGATTAACCGCAAGCGGGAACTCCAGTGCCCGGACAATGACAATGCCGTTATCTTCGGGCTGGAACGCGTGAATAGATAGCAGGAAGCCTCCGCGCCGGATCTTTCATGGCACAGTCCGACCGCTGTCGGTCGCCGATACTGAATCGTTTCAAAAGCTTCTTTTCCGCCTGCTGGTGTCTCGTCGTGCTCACCGGGCATCAAACAGCCTGCCTGGACGGCATGTGAGATGTTCCTTGGCGCGGGACAGCTTCTCAAAGAATGTGTCCCGATTCACCAGAGAGGCCCAGCGCCGCAAAATGATCCAGCCGCCGAATCGAATAATGTCATTTCTCCAAAGTCTGTACCACTTACGCCAGCCGAAACGGATGTTCCATAATGACAAAAGCATCGCGGGAAAGATCAGCACATTAAGCCCTATGGCAAACATGTATCTGAAACGATAGAAGCGCCTCATAAGACTTCGAACCGCCTGCTGCAAGTCTTCGGGGGTTAAAGGCTCATCAGGCATGAACACCGGAAAGTTACCGTCATAATACTCCCATCCGATATCCGTAAGGGGAAAAATCCGGCCGGCTGCCAAAAGCCTCGCGGTCAACTCGGTGCCCGGCAACGGAACGGGCAGCAACACCTGGAGGGTGTCCAGACGGCTTTTACGGACAAATTGTTTAAATCGCTTGACACGATCTGCAAGAGACATCTTCATCGTCACACCGTCGGGCATCGGGTAACCGAAAATAAACATGCCATGCACGAGAAATCCGGCCCGATGAAACAGGTGTGTCATCTCCAGCATGTCGTCGGGTTTTATTCTTTTATCCATGGCTGTCAATTCCTCGGCGATGGGCGACTCAAAACCAATGCAGACGGTATAGACACCGGCATCGCGCATGGCGCGCAACAATTCATTGTCCCGCCCCCGGTCAAGCCTGGTCTGCACGGTAATGTCTAATTTTATTCCCACGGCTTTCTGATACTCGGCCAGCATGCCGCAGAGCTTCATTGTATCGGTCCGGC
>CAZDYR010000361.1:0-3143 GCA_964509625.1 uncultured Smithella sp.
CACCACTTCCCTTTAATGGCTCGACAACTGCTGAACCGCATAGCTCTTTTTATGAATAGGGTGAAGACAAGACGACAACGGGCAATAAAGGCCGGCTTCCATTCAACCTGATTGGTTTAATGCGAAAACTTCTCAATGCTGCCGCTCACTCCAGCTTTTGCGAAGGAGTGATGAGATTGTAGAGGGTCAGAAATGATTCCACTTCTTTAAAAACATTTAGGGCTATTTCCCCGCGAACGATTCCGTGCCTGTTGAAATCAATCCAGGCAAAATGCTTCTTGTTCGTGCCCAGGCGCTGATAGATTCCGGGCCCGCTTTCGGGCGCGACTTTGGGATCATGTTTTGCCTGGATGACCAGCGCGGGAATTGCGACGTCGGGCAGCGACCGGCGGACCTTTCTCATGAGCGCTTTAACCTGAACAAAAGCGCTGACCGGGCATCGCAGGTAATTGATGTGGGGATTGTCGGCATCGTTTTTCAAAAACTTCCTTGCAAACTTGCTCAGACCCAAATCATTGCACAGAAGATTAAACCCATGGAGGAGCCCGGCAAACCGTGATGAAGAACTTTTGAATTGCAGCGGTGCGCTGACGGCAATCACCGTCTCAAAAGCGAGCGGTTTCAGGATAACCGATTGCAGGGCAAGACCCGCTCCGGTGGAGAAGCCGGCCACAATAATTTTCTTGCAGCACGTTTTCAAAATCGCGTGGCCGCGATCAACTGAATTGAGCCAGTCGCGATAGTTGCGAACCGAGAGGTCTTTTGAGGATGTTCCGTGACCGGAAAGTCTGGGCGCGTAAACGGTCAGGCCTTTTGAATGAAGGAAGTCCGCCCATTCGCGCACTTCCTCCGGTGCCGCCATGAGCCCGTGAATGAGGAGAACGCCGGTGCCGGAATCAGGCGCTCGCAGAAAAAAAGGCATGCCGACATCGGGCGGCTTGCTTTCGCCCGCCGCATAATGATTATTATACTCCTCAACAAACAGGGCCGACTCGGCTTCCAGGAGTCTGTCCGTTAAACTGCCGGGTTTTGCAGTATCAGAAATCATCGTCATGACTTAAGCGCCGTAAACTCCATAGATCATGGCATAATGCGAAGCGCCGCCGACCAGGACCATAACATGAAAGAGCTCATGGAAACTGAATATGCCCGGTATCATTCTCGGTTTTTTGATGGCGTAAATGATGCCTCCCAGCGTAAAGGCGACGCCGCCCGTGAACAGCAGGACTCCCTGAGCGACAGACAGGTTGGCCAGCATCTGCTTGATGGTGAAAAGCGCGGACCAGCCCATTAAGAGGTAGATAACCGCGTAAAGCTTTCTGGGCGCTCTGGGGAAAAAGATCTGGGAAATCACACCAAAGCCCACAAGGCCCCACTGGAAGGCAATCATTGACCATTTCCACGCGCCATCCAGGCAGAAATAGCACATCGGCGTGAAGGTTCCGGCAATCATGAAAAAAATAGCCAGCCGGTCCATTCTCCGCCAGAAGGACAGTTCGTTGTCCTCTTTTTTAAAGGCGTGATAGAGAGTGCTTGCGGCAAAAAGGAAAACGACCGAAATTCCATAAATAAGCGCGGTGACGAGGCCGGAGGCCGAATCACTGGCAATGATTGCCAGAAAGATTGTCCCGATGACGGCGGCAACCATTCCGGCAAGGTGCGAATAACAATTAAACAGCTCCTGGGTCCTGACTTTCATAACAGCTCCTTTGGAAAAAACACCCGTTGGCGATCTCCCTCTAAAATGTGTTCACAGATCCATTTTAAAAGCGAGCAATATGTATGATGTCCCGGGATGGCTTTAAGATAAGGATGTGGAAACGGCAACCGCGGGAAAGGCTGTGATGGCTTAACAGTATAAAATCATATTGCAATGACAGGTTTCCTGGGCTATGTAATCCGTCATGCGCAGAATCCTTAATTTCAGTATTATATTATTGATGGTTTTGTTTCTGGCGGCCTGCAATCCATCGCCGCAAAATGGCAACACACATCCCAAAACAGACAAGCCGTCCGCCTACGGCGACATCCTGGTGCGCGGCGACATCGGCGACGCGAGCAACCTGATTCCGCTTCTGGCGTCCGATTCGGCATCCCATGCCGTGGGCGGTATGGTTTTTAACGGTCTGGTCAAGTATGACAAGAACATGAATGTTGTGGGCGATCTGGCCGAATCCTGGGAGATCACCAATAATGGTCTGGTAATTACCTTCAAGCTGCGTAAAAATGTCCGCTGGCACGACGGCAAACCCTTTACTGCCGCCGATGTTCTCTATACCTATCAGGTGACAGTTGATCCCAAAACGCCGACTGCCTATGGCGGGGATTTCCAGAAAGTCAAAAAGGCGGAGGTGCTGGACGATTATACTTTCCGTGTCACGTACGACAAGCCGTTTGCCCCGGCGCTCGTCAGCTGGGGGGCCGCGATTTTACCCCGTCATCTCCTGGCCGGAAAAGATATCACTAAAAGTCCTCTGACCCGTCATCCTGTCGGCACCGGTCCCTACAAGTTCAAGGAATGGGTACCCGGACAGAAAATCGTTGTGGTTTCCAATGAGGATTATTTTGACGGCCGGCCTTATCTCGACGGCCGCATTACCCGTATTATTCCCGATACCGCCACCATGTTTCTGGAGCTGCGCGCACAGAATCTCGACATGATGGGGCTTACGCCGCTGCAGTACACACGTCAGACTGAAAGCAACCTGTTCAAGGAAAATTTCACCAAGTATCGCCACCTGGCCTTTGCTTACACGTATATGGGCTACAATCTGAAGAATCCTCTTTTTACGGATAAGCGCGCGCGCCAGGCGATCTCCCATGCCATCAATAAGGATGAAATCATCAGCGGCGTGCTCCTGGGCCTGGGCAGGCCCGCGATGGGGCCTTACAAGCCGGGCACCTGGGCGTATAACGACAAGGTGAAAATTTATAATTACGATCCGGCCAAAGCGCGCGCCCTGCTCAAAGAAGCGGGATGGGCGGATGTAAATGGTGACGGCGTGCTGGAAAAGGACGGCAAGCCTTTTGAATTTGAAATTCTCACCAACCAGGGCAATGAAACCCGCCAGAAATGCGCCGAGATTATTCAGCGTCAACTCAAGGAAGTCGGCATCACGGCAAAAATCCGGATTGTGGAGTGG
>CAZDYR010000362.1:0-3132 GCA_964509625.1 uncultured Smithella sp.
GTTTTAAAGGCAGGAATATCACCTCTCATTTGTTCTTTTTCAATCATTTCCAAAACGTTCATTCTTATATGTCCTCCCGCGATACTCGCAATATTATTGATGTCACGATACTTCTAAAAGTCTGTCTAAAATAACGGCAACGGCCGATCGAACCGCCAAATGATTATATCCGTCTTTTCCCCGGATCGGTTCCAGACAGAAATCCGCCTGATCCACAACTTCTTTGGCAATGCCTGATCCTGTACCAAAAATTAAAAGATAAGGCAAATAATTACTTTTAATCATTTCTCTCAGCCTGGCGAATGATACCAAATCGCCCTGAAGGTTAGCCCCCGTGACAATGATTTGCGGTTTTTGGTGATGGGCCGCTGCGATTTCCGCCAGTACTTCATAGAGACCGGATCTGATTTCCACTTTTTCAAAAGCTTCTTTTCTGGTGGGATTATAGCGCGCGCCGTACCCCTCCCGCCAGTGACTGATGATCTGGCCTGCCAAACGACGTTGGGCCTCTACGGGATTCATCACGTAGAATTTTTCCACTCCGAATGTTTTTGCTGTACGGGCAATATCATGGATATCCATATTGGCAACAGCCGTGGCAACTATTTTGCCCTCTTTGTTGATAACCGGATAATGTAAAAGAGCGATATAAAGCATTCCTGCTTTAGGGGAATGATCTTTCATCAGAAAAAAACGTCACCCCGAAAAAAAGTCGATCTTACTACCTCAAATACACCTGAAAATCAAGTCTTTATATCTGACCCAGCTTTATTTTTTCCAGAATTTTTCTGTCTTCCCCGGAGAGTTCCATTTTTTCAAGCAAATCCGGCCTTCTTTGCCAGGTTCTTCTAAGCGCCGCGGCCCTTTGCCAGCGGCTTATCTGGGCATGATTTCCGGAAATCAGCACGTCCGGAACGCACCAGCCTTTATACTCGGCGGGCCTTGTGTATTGCGGATATTCCAGCAGCCCCTGTGAAAAAGATTCCGTCGCAACGGATTCGTCATTTCCCAGAACGCCGGGAATCAGTCTGGAAACCGCATCGATGATCACCAGCGCGCAGAGCTCTCCGCCGGTTAATATATAGTCTCCGATCGATATTTCCCGGTCGGCCAGATGTTCTCTGATTCGTTCATCGACTCCTTCATAGCGGCCGCAAATCATGATAATTTGCTTTTGTTCGGAAAGTTGGGCGGCTATTTTCTGGTTAAAGGTCTCCCCCTGCGGCGTCATTAAAATCACCAGCGGTTCCGCATCGGCGCGCTTGACTGCCGCCAGTGCTCTTTCCACGGGCTCGACCTTCATGACCATACCGCACCCCCCGCCATACGGGGCGTCATCCGTCATGTGATGCTTATCTTCCGTCCATTCGCGTATATCATGCAGTCCGACTTCAATCAGCCCTTTTTCCCGGGCTTTCTTCAGAAGGCTGAACCGCAGAGGAGAATCCAGCATTTCCGGAAAAACAGACAGAACGTCAAATCTGATCACGGCAACAGACCTTCCAGCAATTTGATGGTAATTTTACGCGACACGATGTCGATCCGTTCGATGACATCGGTTATGGCCGGAATAAGAACTTCTCCATCTTTGCCCCGGCAGACATAAACATCATTGCTGCCGGTAGGAAATATGGATGCTATGCGGCCAAGATGACGGCCTTCCAGCGTATAGACGTCCAGACCGATAATGTCCTGCCAGTAATACTCATCGTCCGGCAGCACTTCCAGTATATGCCGCGGCAGCAGAAGCTTCGATCCCACCAGCTTTTGCGCCGCATTCACGTCGGAAACACCTTTCAATTCAATAAATAAAAAACGGCCGGAGCTTCCTATCTTATTAATTTCATGACGGATTTTCTGACCTGACTTTTCTTCCAGATATAAGAAATCAAGCTCCGGCAGAACGGTTTGAGATTCCAGATAGGACAGAGCTTTGACACATCCGCACAGACCGCGCGTTTTCACGATCTCCCCAAAAACAAAAAGATCCATCTTTATTCAATAATTTCAAGAACCGCCCGCTTATGCGTTTTGGCGGATGTGGCGCTCAAAATGGTGCGAATAGCTTTGGCCGTTCTTCCCTGTTTCCCGATGACTTTTCCCAAATCTTCCTTGGCCACGCGCAGTTCAATGACAGATGTTTGCTCACCGATGACTTCAGTCACTTCCACTTTGTCGGGATTATCAACCAAAGATTGAGAAATATACTTAATCAATTCCTTCATCGTCGTCACCTCCATTGATTTTGGTTAACGCATCTGGAAAGTTCGCTTCTATATTCGCACGGCTTGTTTAGTTTAATGATGTGAGGTTGAAATCCTGTTTCACCTTTAAAACAAATGTCGCAACAGCTTTTCTATTTAACGCTGGCTTCAATGCCTTTGGTCTTCAACAAATGAGAAACGGTCAGTGTCGGCTTTGCCCCCTTGGACAACCATTCACGCACACGGTCTTCCTTCAAGGATACTTCGACAGGATTTTTTTTAGGATCATAGTTCCCTAATATTTCCAGGAATCTTCCATCGCGGGGATACTCCTTGTCCGCGGCAACGATACGGTAAAACGGTTTACCTTTAGCACCCATACGAGTTAATCGAATTTTAACGGCCATTTAGTTTTACTTAAAACCTCCTTAAAAAAGTATAGATTGATAAGTCGTTTCTATCATAGTTTATTTGAATTTAAAAGGGGAAATTCCTCATAAAAGATTTTATACCGCCTTTCGAATTTATCTTTTTCATCATCTTGCGGATCTCTACGTAATTTTTCAAAAGCCGGTTGACATCCTGAACCGTCGTTCCACTGCCCAATGCGATTCTTTTGCGCCGGCGTCCGTCGATGATCAGATAATTATGGCGTTCTTTTATCGTCATGGAATCAATCATCGCCGTGATTTTGACCAGCTCTCCGTCGTCCGGCTGCATGTCTTTGATTCCTTTGATCTTACCCATTCCCGGGATCATCCCGATCATATCCTTCAACGAACCCATCTTTTTGAGTTGTTTGAGCTGATTCCGGAAATCTTCCAGAGAAAAATCACTTTTACGCAGGCTTTGTTCCATCTGCCGGGCGGTTTTTTCATCAATAGCCGCCTGAGCTTTTTCCACCAGCGACAGGATATCTCCCATCCCC
>CAZDYR010000363.1:0-3121 GCA_964509625.1 uncultured Smithella sp.
TCTTTAATACCTGAGACCCTTTCATTCCGGGAAGGATCATATCCAAGATAACCAGATCGATCCGGTCCATCTTCTCCATATAGATGGAAACAGCCTCCTGTCCGCTTGCAGCCGGATATACGGTATACCCCAGTATTCTGAGCATCTCCGATGTTGTGGCAAGAATCATCGGCTCATCGTCTACCAGCAGCAGGCCGCCGCTTCCGGAGATCAAATTTATCTCCGATTCCTGATTCTCCCTTTCAATCTTTTTCTCCGATGAAGGGAGATAAATGCTAAACGTCGAACCGTGACCGGGTTCACTATAGGCATTAATAATCCCTCCATGATTCCGTATGATTCCATAAGCCGACGCCAGGCCAAGACCGAAACCACCCTCGTGTCCTCTCGTCGTAAAGAAAGGTTCGAAGATCTGCTTGATCGTTTCTGAATCCATGCCGCATCCCGTATCAGTTATGCTGATTTTGACGTATTTGCCCGGCTCCACTTCAAACGTTCTGGTATCCGCTCTCTCTAAGTTTATATTACGTGTATGAATGTGGAGATATCCGCCTTTGGACATGGCATGCGCGGCGTTGATAAAGATGTTCAGCAGAACCTGTTCGATCTGCCCCGCGTCCGCTTCCACCGGATGCAGTGAGTCCTGCAATTGAAAATCAACCTCAATTTCCTTATGCGTCTCAACAAAAATGTGGGCCATCTTTCGAACGGCATCATTGATCGATAAGGTTTTGAGCTCAGACTTGCCTCCCCGGGCAAAACTTAGAAGCTGTCTGGTCAGATTTGCGCCTCGCCTCACATGTTCTTCTATGCGTTTCAGGCGCGAATAATGAGGGTGTTCGGGATTGTACTCCATCATCATCAGGGACGTATTACCCTGAATACCGGCAAGGATGTTGTTGAAATCATGCGCCACACCGCCGGCCAGACGACCGATGGATTCAAGTTTCTGCACCTCAAGCAGTTGTTCCTGAAGTTTCTGCCGTTCATATTCTCCCCGCTTGCGATCGGTCATGTTGATGCCGATTCCGGTCATGTATTTTTTACCTTTTATTTCAAGCAGCGTGGCGGTGAAATAATAAGGCATCGTCTCCCCGCTCTTGATCATCAGTTTGCCTTCGGCATTTGAATGCCCCTCACGAAATGCCTTCTCGACGGCCGCTTTGATGGTGGCAGCGCCTTTTTCATCATGCTTGAACCAATCGAGTATGTGCATGCCGTCGAGTTCTTCGTTGGTATAACCGGTCATGGTCTCGTGGCTTTTATTCCATCGGCGGAGGTAGCCTTCTTCATCATAAAGATACAGCATGCCGGGCACGCTATCGAGGACGGCATCGGTGAAAATTCTCTCTTCTTTCAGTGCTTCTTCCACCCGCTTACGTTCGGTAATATCTTCGAATAACGCCACAAAATATTCTTTTTGGGGACTGTAAATGGAAACTGAAAGCCATCGCTTCAGGGAGTTTAAATAGCCCTCAAATTTTTCAGGGTTTCCGGTCAAAGCTACTCTGCCCAATACATTCAACAACCCCGGATCTGTCTGTTTTATGTCAGGAAGGATTTCAGATACTTTTTTACCGATAACATGATCGAACCCGGTCAATGATTGAAATGCTTTGTTCACATTCAGGTAAATAAAGTCCGCCGGCGCCCCCTGATCAAATACCATTTTGCAATACTGAAACGCGTTGAGCATGTTATCGAACAGGGAGTGATAAAGTTCTTCACTTTCGCGCAGCGCTTTCTCCGCCTGCTTGCGCTCAGTAATATCCAGCAGAATACCGTCAAAGACCAGTCTATCCTCATGACGCGTCGGCATGGCCTGCCCGTGGAACCACATCAACTTACCTGATGCATTCAGGAAGCGTCCTTCGAAATTCCAGGCGGAAACCGATCTTACCGCATCACGAATGGAAGCTAAAAATCTATCACGGTCTTCTTCATAAACATGAGAAACAAACGCGGAAAACATAGCGTCCATCTTTGACGGCAGTTTCAGAAATTCATTGATGCGTTCACTGATGAAATGCATGCCGTATTCGCCGTTGTCCTTTGCGTAAAACTGAAAAACGCTTCCTGGTATATTATTCGTAATCGCGCGGAGTTGCGCCTCATTCTCCTGCAACAGCCTTTCTGTATCTTTGCGCTCGGTAATATCACGGGAAATACCCCGAAATCCGAATGGTTTGCCTTTTGCGTTAAGAATGAGTGACGCTGAAACTTCATTAAAATGGCGCCTCCCGTCTTTGGATATAAATTGTCCCGGATACCCTTTAACCGTATGGCCCGTTTTAAAAATACTGGTGAAGAGCCTATATAATTTATCTGCTGTTGCCTCGTCACTATATTGTCGATAGTTCATACCGATAAGTTCTTTGCGGGAATAACCCAGATCACGACACTCAGCATCATTGACAAAAGTAAAATTACCGTCAAGATCCACTTCAAAATACCCCTCATCCATATCTTCCAGGACCGTGCGGTATTTGTCTTCAGTCCGGTACAGTTCATCTTCCATCCGCCTGCGTTCGGCAACATCCGACATAGAATTGATGATAACACCTAATACCGCAACAGCCTCCTGCGACGATCTGTCATGGAGAAGCATGGTACTCCAACGGACGGTTTTAATAGTTGTGTCGGCATGTATGATCGGAATATCAAACGTTTCCGGCGGAGTTCCGGAAAAAGCCTTCTTTAGGACAGATGAGAATTTTTTTTGATGGGGCGCCGTGAGGAAAGGCCATTTGTTCGATTTTCCGAGATCTGACAGATCATAGCCGAAACTTTGTTCAAAAGCTTTATTAATCCAGATAATATGACAGGAAACATTAAAAACAACGACGACGGCTGACGTCGCATTGAACATCTTTTCGGGAAATTTTATCATGACATTCTGTTTCATCACTCAAAAATTCCTGATTGGACGGGTGGTGGTTGATTAGGGAGTTGACGTCTAAAATATTGGGCTTCATTTTACACCCTTTAAATCAAAAAATACAGATGGTTTTCATCAGATAGCCGATCTGACGCCTCGCGGCAAGCCGGGGAAACTTACCATTCAATGGGCTGGTTTATTGTAGTCAAGTATTTTGTGAACATATTTTTCAATGACTCGGTG
>CAZDYR010000364.1:0-3105 GCA_964509625.1 uncultured Smithella sp.
ATATTACCCGCCCTTATCATCGCCACTTTTTATTTCCCTTTATCTGCTTGAATGCCTGCTTCATCTCTGCCTTACTCCCAAACATACGATTAATTTTTTCATTTTCACGCTGGCGGGCATTCAGCCCGTCATAGGTCATCTCTCGTTGCAGCTTTAGATAGCTTTCAAAACGTTTTTCTGATAATATTCCGTTTTTGATTGCCTGTCTGACAGCACAACCTGGCTCATTGCTATGGGCACAGTTCTTATATTTACATTCCAAGGCAAGTTCTTCAATATCCTCGAAAGTTTTCGCAAGATCCCCTGTGAAAAGCTGCAACTCGCGCATCCCAGGAGTATCAATTGCGATGCCGCCCTTTGGAAGAAGAAGCAATTGACGATGGGTGGTAGTATGTCTGCCCTTATCGTTATCCCCGCGGATTTGTTTAGTAGCCAGAATATCTTGGCCTATCAGCCGGTTAATAAGGGTTGACTTACCAACGCCTGACGAGCCGATAAAAGCAATGGTTTTGCCAGGCTGGATATACGTCTGAATCACATCCATGCCACCGGGATTTTCGGCAGAGCAAACCACCACGTCCACGCCCATCGCCACAGATCTTACTTCGTCCAATTTTAACGATACATCCGCACATAAATCTGATTTCGTCAAAACAACGATCGGCGTTGCCGCGCTATCCCAGGCAATTGTCAGATACCTTTCCAATCGCCTGAGATTGAAATCGGCATTGAGGGACATACAAATAAAGATGATATCGATATTTGCCGCAATAATCTGCTCCTCATGCGCCGTGCCTGCCGCCCTGCGAGTTAATCTGCTTTTGCGGCTTAGTATCTGTTGTATGATGGCGTGCCCGCCTTGATCGTCAACCCTGTCAACCATCACCCAATCACCAACCGCCGGAAACCCGGCTTTGCTATTTGCATCATAGGCCAGTTTCCCTGAAACAACAGCGCTCAGCTCACCGGATTCTGTGATCACTTTGTATTGTTCACGGTGCTGCTCGGATACACGTGCGATAAACAAGCCTTCATATATCGCCGATTCATCGATAAATTGGTCGTTAAGTCCATATTTTTTTAAATCTAAAGTCATGATTTAATCCTCCAAAATTTGATATGGTTTTTATCTTGGAGGGCACTGTGCTATATTTTTACAATTCCCTCCTTTTTTGATGCAATTTCCACAATATCCAATGTACCCTTGATTATCATAAATATATCTCCTCGTATAATATATTTACAGTCATTTATATAGAATGTTTTCCAATTCATAAATGGCTGTATAGAAACTGAATTGGAATTACCAAAGGAGATGTCCTTGATATATAATTCTATAAGAATTATTCAAAGGTTGGTTCTTATTTCTCCTGTTGCACCGTAATGGTGGCTTCTCAGAAAGACTGTTACCTTGTTCATTATGTTAGCTTCAGACCCAGGTGTTGTTCCAGGTGGAATGGTGGCTGTGTAGCAGTAGCCGTTACACCATCCACTAGAGTTCTGATTCGTGCGAGGGTGTTGATGCATTCTGACTCAAGGATATCTCCTTTGGTAATTCCCTTATCTCAACTAGGAAAGGTGGTGTTAACCATGAAAAAGCATATGCTTTCTACTCTCTTCGTTGGTGTGGATGTGAGCCTACGCTCTCAACACGCCGTTATGTTGGACTTTTTTGGAGAGCAGCATGCATCCATTCCATTCCCCAATAATGTCTCCGGCGCTTCGCTAATTATCTCTGAAATAATAAAGCACGCCACTATCATTAAGGCTACACATGTGGTGGTTGCTATGGAATCCACTTCTTTTTACAGTTTCCACTTATGCAACTACCTGTTTCAATCCCCGGAGCTTGCTGCCTTCCATACAAAAGTCTATTGTCTCAATCCCAAGGTAACTAGCGCTTACCAGAAAACCTTTGTGGATGTGGACAAGGATGATCCCCATGATGCCTATGGCATAGCCGACTTTGCTAGAACAGGCAAGATTACCTCTGAACCTTTTCAAGGTTCCCAGTTTGTAGCACTCCAGCGCCTGACCCGCGCTAGACTGCACTTGGTTGAGAATCTTTCTAGGGAAAAATCCTATGTCCTTACCAACATATTTATAAAATTTAGTGAATTGGCGGCCATTAACGTCAAAGATCCTGACAGCCCATTCTCCAATAAATTTGGAGCTACATCCATGGCTGTTCTTGAAGAAATGTCTCCGGATCAGATTGCCTATGCCTCTTTAGATGAACTAATAGATTTCCTTATGGAAAAAGGCAAAGCTCGTTTTACAGATCCAGAAGCGAAGGCTAAGCTTCTTCAGAGAGCAGCTCGCGACTCCTACCGTCTTGAAAAGGCACTATATGAGCCATTAAACGCAGCTATTGCTGCATCCTTCAACTGCATCAAAGCTCTAGAAGCTGAAATAAAGGCAGTTGATAAAGCGATTGAAAAAGCGATAGGTGGCCTTGCCACTAACAACTACAAATGTCTCCTTTCAATCAAAGGATTTGGTCCTGTTATTTCTGCCGGTCTTATCGCCGAGATAGGCTTTATCAGCCGTTTTAGCTCGGAGGAAAAGCTAGCCAAGTACGCTGGGCTCACTTGGCGTAAAAAGCAGTCAGGAGCCTTTACAAGCGATATTACCTATATGACCAAGACTGGTAACCAGTATCTTAGGTACTACCTTGGTGAGGCTGTTATGAGCCTTCTTAAAAATCATAACAGTGAGTACACGGGTTTTTATCGCAAAAAGTACGATGAAGCCATTCGATTCAAGCACAAAAGAGCACTCGCACTGACTTCTAGAAAACTAGTCAGGTTGATTTTCGCACTGCTACGCGACAACCGACTTTACACCAACAATAAGGAGAGGATGAAAGCTAACTAACAATTTTATAGAACATACGTTCCTATGTCTGCAACTTCAAACATAGGCTTAGTTGGTGTACCCTTTTTTAAGTGATACTCAAGAAAAAAGAAAATTTATTTTCCAATTTTATCTTGACATATCACCAGGTGTCTTTCATTTCTTTCTATTATATCCCAGGGAAAGAGATTTAACCACCAGAAAATATCCGGCTTTACAGAAGGAAAAGGGGGGGTTAAGGGGAGGGAT
>CAZDYR010000365.1:0-3103 GCA_964509625.1 uncultured Smithella sp.
ACCCTGGGCTTTTCAATCTGCGGGTTTTGCGGCTGTTGTATTTGAGGCGGACCCAGGGGCTGCTGCATTTTAGGCTGCGCCTTCGGTTGTTGTCCCCAGGGCTTTCTTCCCGGCTGGTGTACCCCGGGCTGTTCAATCTTTGAATTTTGTGGTTGTTGAACTTGAACAGGATCCTGTGTCTGCCGGCCCCATGATTTTCTTTGTGGCTGGTGAACCCCGGGCTGTTCAACTTGCGGTTGTTGCTGTGGCTGCTGCACCTGCGGCTGTCGCCCCCAGGGTTTTCTCTGCGGCTGTTGTATCCCGGGCTGCTCAATTTGCGGTTGTGCCTGCGGTTGCTCGGCCGGTGGCCTTTGTGGTTGATATATTGGAGGTTGTCCTTCAGGTTTCAGCACGGGAGGCTGTTGCACCTGCGGCCGTCCCTGTGGCTGCTGAAACTGAGGCTGCTTCTGATGATATTGCTGCTGTCGCTGTTTTCTTAATTCTTCTCTCTGTGGTTGCGGACGGGGTTGATAGTCCCGCACATTCCACTTTCTCTGATGTTCCCAATGCTGGTCATTCTGCCAGCGCTTCCAGTTCTGGTGAAGCCTGTCGTGAGGAATCCTTTCATAGTCCCATCGATGCCCGTGCCAGTGACGGTCTCTGTAATAGCCCCTCCATCCCGGGTCGACGTCAAAATAGAATCCCGGAACGTCGTTGTAATAACTCCAGCCGCGATTATAATACTGTGACCGATACCAGCGGCCATCCCAGGGGCGCCACCACCAGCCGTTCCAGAAAAACAAGTCTATTTCTATGCCGGGCACGACATAGACATCGTCTGTGTCCGGCATCACGATTACATCGGGAGGAGCCGGAAATGCAACCGGCGGCGGTTCATAGTAGCCGCCGCCCTGTCCGCGATTATCGTATGTCGGGTCTACGCCCACATAACAGCCCTGGAGCGCCAGGAACAGCATGACGGCAATTACATTTATCAGTCGCATTATTCTCATGGTTGTCCTCTCTTTCGTCAAAGTACTCCCACGTGCAAGCTGTTATGAAATATTTCCCGGCACGCGGGATAACGCGGGTATTGTGAAAAATCATTTGCGTATGCTTCGCAACGCTTCTGCCTTCAGCAATACTTATAACTTCCTGCGATTTATGTCAAATCAGGACGATGGGCGGCTGACTGATAATAAAACAGAGGGTTTCTCAATATTCATCAACAGGCTGAATCACTTTTGCCATGCCATTTTTTAAAAAAATTAATGGGTATAAGATACCCTGAAAACCAGATAAAAACGGAAGGGAATGAACCGGTTGAATTCTGTCTATGCAATCCATTCCTCCTTTACCTTTTTAGAGCGCTCCCATTTATGGCCGAAGGATCGGTTCCCGACGTCGCAATAGCGACAGACTGGTTTTGGGGTGCTTAAAAATTTGAGAATCTCCGACGCGTTTGTCACATAGTAAATGTTTAAAAAATCAGCGTCTTCCAGTTGTATGTGCGTTCCGAACTTCTTGTTGAAATGACGAGCGTTGGGCGCAACGGTGCACGTATACAGTCTGCCTTCCATCAAAAACGCGCGCGAATTGGCATGAAAGCATCTCATAAAGCTCTTTCTGGGATTCTGACGTCCTTGAATGTCCAAAGGGATTTTATAGGATGTCTTAACGACGGAACCCGTGATGTCATGAAACTCAAACATGACCTGATGCGCGGCAGCGGTCTTTTTGATGGCTTCATAATCCAGGTTGATCGGATATTTAGTCGCGACAATAGAAATATTCTGTTCGCGGCAGGTTTTCCAGAAATCTTCATCCTGCTTGAGCAACAAAAGACCGTTGGTTACAAGTTGAACGATAGTCCGAGGGAAGCAGCGCCTTGAGTGGATGAGTATCTCTTTCAACTGCGGGTGCAGTAAAGGTTCGCCGCCCATTATCCCAATGATGTACACATCACCCTCCAGTATTTTGGACATTTGGGTCAGGTCTTTTTCTATGGACTCCAGGGGCACGAAGTATTCCTCGGCGATAGACGCGAAATGATCGCACCCCTTGCATCGGAGATTACAATGGTCAACAATGTTCAGCGCAAAATATAACAGGGTCTTCTGAGGCAGAAGCCGCCGTCTCTGCTCTTTTGAAAAGATCAGCCGGTCTGATACTTTAGTCATCAGCTTCCCCTCCGCGAATTCGCCAAGCCAGGCAAACAGGCAGGTTCGGATAATCCGCTTGCGGTGCGCGACGGTTTCCGTCTCGTTATATAACCGGGAGAGAAAACCCTTTTTCCGGAGTTCGGCCGAAACAGCGATCCGCTGTCTGAACGATTCGATCCCGGCGACATCGGTGAGGAGCACTCTTCCCATGCCGGCCGCCAGACGCTTTAACAGGCCTTCCATCCGCGGCGGCTCGGTTTTTGCCATGCGCCATAACTCTTCAACGACAAATGTTCGCGCATGAATCCGCCGGACTTTGCCTGCTATGGAGTTGTCGTTTATAATAGATCCGGGCGTGCAGCGGTAATAATAACTTTGTTTCGGGGTGTACGCAAACCGCTGCGCCTTTGTTTGTACAGTAGCAACCCAAAGAAGGTCACTGCTGGCATGAAGCCCGTCCTTGAAGCGGATTTTATGACGGAGGAGAAAATCCCGCCGAACGATGGTCATCCAGATAACGCTGGGCCAATCTCCGTCGTTGAGCGACAATTCAAACCAATCCGCTCCGGACACCACACCTCCCGGTTTGGGACGGACAACAAGCGGCTGATCGTTCATGTCCCCCGGTTTGTCGCAAAAGCGCCATCCGTTACACATCCCGACATCAAGGTCCATAGTGGTCGCCAGAGAAAAGAGGTTGGTCAGATAGGATGGAGAAACGGTGTCGTCGGCGTCAATGAACACGATATACTTACCCGAGGCGGCATCAACACCTTTATTCCGCGCCGTTGCCACGCCGGTATTCGGCTCATGCAGAATTCTGACACCATTCCGGGCCGCCGCATAAGCGTCAAGAAGAGCTCCCGTCCCGTCAGTGGAGCCATCGTCGATAAAGATCGTTTCAAAGTCGCGGAAAGTTTGACTGTCGAGTCCGTCAAAAAGAGTTGGAAGCCAGCGTGCGG
>CAZDYR010000366.1:0-3099 GCA_964509625.1 uncultured Smithella sp.
GTGTTGATCATGGGGAAAAGACCCAAATGGTATCTGACGTTTTTAGCAAAAATCTGGAAGCTTTCGTACATTAAACCTTCGGTGCCGATCCTCGGCAGGCTGATTTACAAAATCAACGCGGATGCCCGGATGCCCGAACAGCTCAATATTTCCTACCTGCCGGTCAACGCCAAACTCGACGTTGAAAGCGTGCCCCTGCCGATCATCATTCTGGAAGGCATGATCCGAAGCTCGGCGCATCGCGTGATTACGCACCGCTGCACGTGCCGCGACGCCTGGCAGTGCAAGAACTTCGATTTGAATATCGGATGCATCCACATCGGCCTTCCCACGGCGGAAGAAGACACCACCGTAGCTCACCATGCGTCAATCGATGAAGCGATCGCGCATCTGCACAAGGCGGTCAATGCGGGTCTGGTTCCCTTCATAGGACATGTGGCGGCGGACAACACGATCTGGAATGTCCCCAAAGACCGGCCGTTCACCACGGTTTGTTTCTGCTGCCCCTGCTGCTGCACCCAATTCGACTATTATCGCTATCTTCCTCCGGCGGCCCAAGCCACCTTTCATCGCCTCAAAGGCGTGACGGTCACGATGGATCACGACAAGTGCATCGGCTGCGGAAAATGCACAGAGGTTTGCCTGACCGGCGCCGCGGTTCTGCGAAACGGAAAATCCCACTGCGACGAGGCATTATGCAAAACCTGCGGCGTGTGCGCTCAAGTTTGCCCGCAGAAGGCGGTCACCGTTTCCGTGGAAAATCTGGAAGCCACGGTCAATGAACTTCTGGGCCGGATCAATGACGATGTCGGCGGCCTGCCGGTTCAGTCCTATCGGGAGCTCCACCCTTCAAGATAACGTTTATCCGAATGCAGATCGAAAGGCCAAAATACTAAAGATGCATGAACTTCCGGTTATGAAGAGTATTCTGGACATTGTGCTCCAGCACGCCCACAAACACAACGTTCGAAAGATTCACGCCATTCATCTGGACATCGGCCTTTTGAGCGACCTGGAAGAAGAATGGATGCAGCGCTATTTCGATTATCTCAGCGAAGGCACCCCCGCCGGCGGATCAAAGCTCAGGATTCACTGGCTCCCTATCGTCTTTAAGTGCGGGGATTGCGGCACATCCTTTGAATCCGATCGGCGGACGCTGCGGGATGTCGCCTGCCCTTCTTGTACGAGCCATCATCTGACCCTGGTATCCGGCCGCGAATACCGCATCAAGAACATGGAAGTGGAATGACAGATTACCCCTTTAGGCGTATTTACACACCCGCCGCGATTCGATATTTACTTGATTCGTTTTAAGCGGATGCAAAAGGCAGAGAAGATCGGATACATTTTTTCAAGGCGGGTAAAGGAGGATCTTGTGAGAAAAATACTCATTTTCCTGGTTTTGGCCATGGTGTTGTCGGGCTGCGCGTTTAATAAATCAGTCTACATTCCGTATAATGAAAGCGGTCATAAAGACGCGGCTTACGAATGGGCCCCGCATGATGACGGCGGGGAATGGTGGTACCTGACAGGGTATGTGTCTGATTCAAGCAACAAGCTGTATCTTTATCAGTTTACCATATTCCGAGGGTGGCTGATCCGAAATGCGGTCAATCTGCTGGAAATATACCCCATGCATTTGTCATTTACCGACTGCTCAACGGGTCAGCACATCTTTCACGAAGACATCAAATTCAGTTCTGACGAAGTCTTTGCCGATTCGCGTTGCGCCGTATTCAAAGGCAGCAGGATCTGTCTGGACAATCAACAGATGAAAATCTTGGGAGAAAGCGACAAACTCGAGCTGAACATTGAAGGGACCATCGCAAAAGAGGCGGCATGGCACGGCAAAGACGGCGTGATCGTCATGGGGCATCGCGACAAACCCAACGAGAGAAGTTATTATTATTCCTTCACCAATATCACAACAAAGGGTGTAATAAAATTCAAGGATGAAAAAGGCGTTTGGAGAAGCGTCAACGGCAGCGGCAAGGCCTGGTTCGACAGACAGTGGGGGAAATTTACGGAAGTGGGTTGGGAATGGTTTTCTTTCAGGTTTTTCGATGATGAAGAGATCATGCTCTTTCCCTTTCCCAAAACGGGGGTCAAGGAGGGGAGTTATATTGACAAAAAAGGGAAGGTCACCACTTTTGACAATTTTACATACACCGTAAAGAAATTTGGAACCTTCAACGGCACAAAAATTCCCCTGGGATGGAATGTCACCGTTCCATTCAAGGAAAAGGAATATGAAGTCATTCCTCTCGTGGAAGACCAGTTCAACGCTTCACGGATCAATAAATACTGGGAAGGAATCTGCAAGGTGCTCAATCGCAAAGGCGAACTGGTGGGATACGCTGTTATTGAAACCCCCTGGAGCGCTTACTGATCGGATTACTCATCGTCATCCATGCTCGGGCCAAGGAAGGTCTGAGCAAACGGAAAATCGAATATGATGTCGTCATTGTCGGAACCGGCATGGGCGGCGCCCCCCCGAGGCGCGGGAGACGACCCGCCGGGAAAATCATCTGTCACGTTTGGTGACGATGCCGGCGGCCTCTTGAGTTTCATAGCACGAACCTTCTTGACAGCGGGAGTCCATATGGGCCGTAAAGCAGTCCGCCCGATGCACGTCAGACAACGTCCTCTGATCAAGCCCAAGTTAATGCTGTAACGATCCAACCATGGTGATCAAATCACAACAGGATTCTGCAATCCCTGGATGATGAGTTTGAAAAACTCCTCGGAGATATGTTGAATAGTCGGCTTTTTACGTTTCCCTTTTTTCACAATAAAGTAATAGTAAGCGATCCGTAAAAATGCGCCGACAATCATATTAGCCATCACATCAATGTCCATATCTTTCCGGAACAAGCCAGACTGAACCCCTTTTTGAAGCTCATCGGTGACATAATTCAGCATCTTCTGCTCGAATCTCTCAATATAGGGCTCAAAAATATCGTTTATGCCGGGTCCAATACGGAGGTAAATATTGCACAATTCTTCGTTCCGTTTAAAAAAATCAAGGCTGCGGGTGATGAGGGCCTGGAAGTAACTCTGCAGATCGTTCAAGCCTGGATCTGCTGTGGCTTTCAGGAC
>CAZDYR010000367.1:0-3080 GCA_964509625.1 uncultured Smithella sp.
ACCGGATTGTTGGGCTGCTAAATCAAAAAGTGCGAAAAATTATTGACACTACCATCGTTAGTTGAAGTAAAAAAGATATTTTCTACGCTCTTTCAATTCTGTTTTTTGTCATTGAAGTGACGTGTCGAACCGCTTTCTCACCGAATGTTTCGCTGATTTTTTTCAAATAAAGCGGATTACGGAAATAAACATCAAAGGCATAATCGCGGTAGGCCACCACTTCGGCCGCCGTAAGATGTTTGGTCGGAAGGGGTAATGTGTCGCGGGTGTACTGGGAATATCCCGACCAGGCATCCGGCAGGTCCAGGCCCTTCCGGACGGCTTCTTCATAAAGCTGAGAACCGGGGTATGCCATCGTGGTATAAAAATTGGCCCATTGGGCGTTAATATCGAGTGCCAGATAGAGAGTGTCCCGCATGGTTGTATAATCATCATCAGGCAATCCAAACATATAGTTGGCAATGATATTGATGCCTTCATCGTAAGTATTTTTTACGATTCCGGCCATTTGAGCTTCCGGGTATGATTTTCCGACTTTTCGCAATACTTGTTGACTGCCTGATTCAAAACCATAGGCAAGCCAGTGAATGCCGGCCTTTTTCATTTTTTTCAGCATCAGAGGCGTCACCGTATCCACCCTCGCATAGGCCCAGATGTTTAAATCATACCCGCGCCCGGAGATTAAATCGCAAAGATCCGCGACGCGTGATTCGTTCATTCCAAAGAGTTCATCAGCAATTTTAATATTGCGAATATCGAATGTATTGACCAGATAATCAATTTCATCCATCACATTCTGCACGTAACGATAGCGGATCCCCGCTTTGCCGAACAGCGCATTAATGCAGCAAAAGGAACATTTGAAAGGACACCCCAGGCTGGTATAAATCACACCGTAAGGCTGCCGGCGATCGATACGATCAAGACAATGCCAGTTGTGCGCCCGATATTTTTTCATGGGCAACAAATCCCATGCCGGCATCGGCAGTGTGTCCAGCGTTTTATATAAAGCAGGCCGGGGATTGGAATAAATTATCTTCTTCTTTTTATACCAGAGGCCGGCAATTTGGAAAACATCCGATCCGCTTTTTACGGCATCAATAAGATGAGGCAGTGTGTAAAAGCCTTCGCCCTGGCAAACAAAATCCACCGCCTCTTCCTGCAGCGTGCGTTGGGGCAGTGCCGACGGATGCAGACCGTGAATAACCGTTTTTATTCCAGGGGCGATCGTCTTCAGATGTTTTAATACGCATCCCGCGCCCGCCATATTCATGGTGGACGCCGAAGGGTTGCTTCCGGAGACGGAGATCATAGTCAGGACGGGATTGATTTCTTTTATTTTATCCGCCGTTTCCTGATGATTCCACGCTTCAGCTTCTGCGTCATAAATCAGCACCGAGTAGCCAAGACCGCGAAGGTACCCGGCCAGCAGCGCCGCCCATAAAGGCGGTTCCACCGCGGTCAGATCAAATGAACTCAGCTTGCCGTAGATCTGTTTCTGACTGTTCGGTTTTGCAATCAGAATATCTATGTTTTTTTTCATGATTATTGAATTATCACACGTTCCATTTCGGGAGACACTTCAACGCCAGATAAATACTTCCCGGATAAATTGGAAATAATAGGCAGCACCCCATCGGCAGATTTGCAGTTTTCGTTCCCCGCCGATGCGGGGCGGTTCCGGTCCGGGTATTTCCGTTACCCTGAGTTTTCGTTTTGCCGCCCGCACGGAAAGCAGGGGCTCCCAGCTGACCCGGGTATGAAATAACCGCTCCGGCCAATTGAAACTTTCGTCTTTGTGTAAATCAAGATCGTAAATCATCTGTTTTTTATAGGCGCGCAGGATGACCATCGCATCCGTATAATGCGCCTTAAACAGCACATTGACCGTTTTCGTAAATAGCCGGTTTCCAAAAGCGGTTATTGCGTCATCGTCTTCACTTTTGGCGTCAGCCAGATAACGCGACGCGATGACCATGTCATAACCTTCTTTCATTTTGTTGATCAGTTCCGGTATCAATCCGGGAACGGAATTGCCGTCTGGACTGAACGTCATGACAACATCGCCTTCAATGTAAGGAAGAACTTCCATGTACGCGTGGCGGAGACCTTTCTTTTTCTGGATATAAACAAAATAGCCGTTGGCTCTGGCATATTCTATCGTTCCGTCCGTTGAGCCGCCATCCAGAACAATGATTTGTTCACACCACTCTTTTTTGATTTGCGGCATGATGGCACGCATACCATCAATTTCGTTGAGGGTGCAGACAATAAGCGTTGTCTTCAATTCAGGTCTCCAATCTATCCGTTGATCACGTGAATTCCTGAAGGGCTTTTTTAATATCTTCCTTACCAACGTAAAAAGCCTCTTCAAGATTACAGGCCGCGGGGGCCGGCAAATCAGGGCACGCTATCCGTTTGATCGGCGCTTTCAGGTATGAAAATGCCTTTTCCGCGACCATGGCTCCGATTTCCGCGGTCATCCCGTTTGTTTTCCAGCCGCAGTCCGCTATGATCAGCCGGCCTGTTTTGGCAACGGAGTCCAGAATAATCTCCTCATCAAGCGGCTTTAATGTGCGTGGATCGATAACTTCAGCGTCTATCCCCTCGGCAACCATTTCGCGGGCGGCGTTAAAGGCCTCCGTCACCAGGTGAGAGATCGCGACAATCGTGACATCCCCGCCCTTTTTTCTGATGACGCCTTTACCGATCGGGACCGTGTAATAGCCAGAAGGAACAAAACCCTTGTGCCCGAAGTTGAATCGATGGTCGATGATTACAACGGGATTTGGATCGGCAATAGCGGCAAGCATCAGGCCCTTGGCATCATGACACGTTGCCGGCATGACGAGTTTTAATCCGGGAATATGAGCGAAAAGTCCCTGCAGCGCCTGAGAATGCTGAGCAGCCGCTCCCCACCCGCGGCCTATGCAGGCCCAGACCACAAGAGGAACGCTGGCCGCTCCTCCAAACAGATATGACCATTTGGCCGCATGATTGACCAGTTGATCCATGGCCAGCAGAAGAAAATCAGGCCGGTTATGAAAATAAACCGGGCGCATCCCCGCCAACGCCGCTCC
>CAZDYR010000368.1:0-3079 GCA_964509625.1 uncultured Smithella sp.
AATTAAAGCTTAGGCCGATTAATTCCTGCGGCTGATTTTTCTCCCAAAGGATTTCGCAGGCGATTTGCCCGCCAGCTTGCAGCTTTGCGGCCAGTTCCGAAAGCGTTTTGCTGTCCGCCACAACCGCGCAGTCTTTGGCCGGTTTGGCGGCGTTTGTTTTGATTTGCTGCAAAAGCGACGAAAATTCAAATTCACTGAAGAGCCCGGCCAGCCTCTCGCTGTCCGGTTCATGGCGCGCGGCGTCCTGCAGATTGAAATCGATATCGATATCGGTCCGGATCAGTGCCAGTTGACGGCTGAGTCTGGCCTGATCGGCATACTGCCGAAAACTCTCGCGAAGCTTCACATTATGCAGCTTCTCCGCGTTTTCAATAACCGTTTCCACCGAGCCGTATTCTTCGATGAGCCTGTGCGCTGTTTTCGGGCCGATGCCCGGAACGCCGGGAATATTGTCGGAGGTGTCGCCCATGAGGCCGAGAATTTCCGCCACTTTGTCGGGACCGACACCGAATTTTTCTTTCACAGCCGCCGCGTCATAGGTCTTGTCTTTCATCGTATCGACCATCGTGACGGAATCACTAATCAGCTGCATTAAATCCTTGTCGCCGGAAATGATGGCTGTCCGCCACCCCTTCCGGCTTGCCTGCACGGTGAGCGTGCCAATCAGATCATCCGCCTCAATCCCCTGTTTTTCCAGGATACGGATTGAAAATCCTCGGATAATCTCCTTGATCATCGGTACCTGCGGGATCAGATCGTCGGGCATGGGTTTACGTGTTGCTTTATAGTCCTCGAACTCTTCGTGGCGTGTTGTCGGCCCTTTGAGATCAAACGCCACCACGACATAATCCGGATTGAGATCGCGCAAAAGCTTCATCAGCATCGTGGTGAAGCCGTAAATGGCGTTGGTGGGAAAGCCCTTGGAATTGGTCAGAGCCGGAATACCATAGTAGGCGCGATATAGATAATTACTGCCGTCCACCAGCGCCAGCAGGGGCTTCTTTTTTTGTTCAGTCATAAATTAATCCGATTCAACCGCATCACAGCAAGGGGGCCGAGACATGAAATAAACAGCATGATATCGAGGCAAACTGTTTGAACTGATGCTCGCCCCGCTTAAGCGGGATAAAAGAGTATGCCCATTCTGCGCGGCGCAAAACAGGCATACTCTTCAAGATGACAGTAACAACTGCTATTGATTCTGTTCGGCCTGTCTTTTGGCCTCTTCAGCCTGCTCCTTGAATTTTGCAGCCATTTCTTCGGCCTGTTTGCGCATTTCCTCGGTGGACTTTCCTGCTTCTCTGGCCTGGTCCTGATATTCCTTGCGCATATCCTCGCCCATCTGACGCCATTTTTCCACTTCAGATCCCATGTGCCGGGCCTTGTATTCCGAATAAACGAAGAGGAGCGCGAAGATTATACCGATGATGCCGAAAACCATCCAGGCTTTTTGTGAGGGGATGTTGTGAACATGAATGCTCGCCGTCACGATATAAAATGTATAGATGGCCATCGAAACGATAACCCCGGCGTAGGGCACGGCATTGATAATCGCGGTAATGGGAGCCAGGGCCATCAGATAAGCGCCGCAGCGGTAGGCTGTTTCATAATTTTCCTGCGACCCCATCAGTTTCCAGATTACAAACAGGATGGCACCGCCGATAAAACTGCCGATGGCGGCGGAAATCGGCATGATGATAATCATCCCCAGACTGGACGAAATTCCCGCGGCGCCGTACCCGCCGGCAGGCCCCAGACCAATGATGCCGAGTATCGCCTGAATAATGCCGGCAATGAGACCCATGACGACAGCAAACACAAGCGGTTCCAAAAACCCGCCGGTTTTGGGCATTCCCTGGAAAAATTCCGCAGGCTTCGTGACAACGTTGATCGCTGTTTGCGGTATGGCTGCAAAATTAATCTCCTTTGGTTCCATCCGCTTTTCCTCCTTTTTATGTTATGGGAAAATGAATCAATGATGAAACATGTGTCTCACGGATACTGCATTCCGTCAACCCTTTACACATCAAATGTTGCGTTTATCTTAAACGTTCTGACCGCGCGCATGTCCAGGATATCCGTCACGCCGGTTTTCTCTTTGATACTTTGAAGGAATGCACCCAGCGCTTCGTTATTTTCGGCGCTGACGGTAAACCAGATATTATAGTCGAGGTTACGACGGTAATTATGCGTGACGCCTTTATTGGTGTTGACAAGCTGAACAAAACTGTCGATTTTATCCTCCGGCACGCGTGCCGCGCACAGCGTACTGACGCGACCCAGTTTTGCCCCGTCAAAAACCGCGCCGATCCGGCGGATGATGCCATTATCCTTTAGCTTCTGAATGCGCTCAAGAACTTCGTCCTCACTGATACCGCAGCGTTCGGCCACAATCAGAAACGGCCGCTCCTCCAGTGGAAATTCCTTTTGCAGAATATTCAATATTTTTTTATCAATCGCGTCCATATCAACTAAAGCCTTTTCTAATCTTCTTTCATTTCAAGGCTGTTCAAAAGTACTGAGATGCTAGGCGCGCAAGAAGTCGGCCGCGAAGCGTATAGTTTCATACGTTGAGCGGCGGGGTTTGCAGCGCAACAACGCAGATCAGTGCTTTTCAACAGCCGGTTGGTATGAGCATAACGGTTCTTCTGATAAGTAGTCCCCCGTCGCTTCGTAAGCTCTCGCCCGGCAGCCGCCGCAGACCTTGATGAACTCGCAGCGGCCGCATTTGCCGCTGTACTTGGTGTAATCGCGCAGATTGCAAAACACCTCTGATTTTTCCCAGATTTCGCCAAAGCTCTGCTTTTGAACGTTGCCGCAATCGAGCTCCAGATAACCGCAGGGCTGCACCTGCCCCACATGCGATATAAAACAGAACGTAATGCCACCCAAACACCCCCGGGTCGATTCATGAAAATGCCCCCCGGTTTTTTTAACGGGCTTTCCGCTTTTCGGTTTATTTTGATGCATGATCCGGAAATAGTGAGGCGCGCAGGTGGCTTTGAGCTGAATTTCACAGGTCAGGCTTTCCTGATGAAACCACATGAGCGTTTCTTCGTAATCAGCGGCGGTGATGGCC
>CAZDYR010000369.1:0-3079 GCA_964509625.1 uncultured Smithella sp.
GCTTTCTTCCATCAAGAAAAAGAGCGGACCGGACAGTATTGCCGGATTGTCTTCTGCCCGCTGCACCAATGAGGAAAATTATCTTTTCCAGAAATTCATGCGCGCGGTGGTCGGCACCAATAACGTCGATCACTGCGCCCGTCTCTGACACTCCGTAACGGTGGCCGGTCTGGCCGCAGCATTCGGAAGTGGAGCAATGACCAATTCGATCGATGAGTTGGAATATACAGACCTCATTTTAGCAACGGGATCCAATACGACGGAAAACCACCCGGTGATCGGCGCGAAAGTCAAACGGGCCGTTCGTCAACATGGCACAAAGCTGATCGTCATCGATCCGCGGGAAATTGATCTGGTGAAGTACGCCGACATCTGGCTCAGGCAAAAGCCGGGAACGGATGTGGCGGTTTTCAACGGTTTGATGAACGTCATTATCTCGGAGGGTCTCTACGCGAAAGAATATGTCGCCCAGCGGACCGAAGGATTCGACGCCCTCAAAGCAGCCGTAGCCAAATACACGCCGGATTATGTCGAAAAGATTTCCGGCGTTCCGGCCCAGGACTTGAAAACGGCCGCCCGCCTGTATGGGAAAGCAAACCGTGCCAGCATTATTTACGCGATGGGCATCACGCAGCACATCACCGGCACCGACAATGTGAAGAGTATTGCCAACCTGGCGATGCTTTGCGGCAACGTGGGTATCGAAGGCGGGGGCGTCAATCCCCTCCGCGGTCAGAATAATGTTCAGGGCGCCTGCGATATGGGCGGTCTGCCCAATGTGTTCCCCGCTTATCAGCAGGTGGCTAATGAAGACGCCCGCAAAAAGTTTGAAACAGCGTGGAAAGCGACTTTATCAGGAAAACCCGGCCTGACCATTGTGGAAATGATGAACGCCGCCGGCCGCGGCGATATTAAAGCCATCTACATTATGGGTGAAAATCCGCTGGTGTCCGATCCGGATCTTCACCATGTGGAAAAAGAGCTGCAAAAGCTGGATTTGCTTGTTGTACAGGATATATTCATGACGGAAACGGCCCGGATAGCGGATGTCGTTCTGCCGTCCGCGAGCTTCGCTGAAAAAGACGGTACCTTCTCCAACACGGAACGTCGGGTTCAGAGAATCAGGAAGGTTGTCGAGGCTCCCGGAGAAGCAAAACCGGATTGGGAAATCATAGCCGGAATAGCGACCAAAATGGGATATCCGATGAGCTATTCTTCAGCGAAGGGAATCTTTGATGAAATCGCGAAGGTCACACCCAGTTATGCGGGGATCAGTTACGAACGCATAGAAAAAGAAGGGATTCAATGGCCTTGTCCCACGCCGGAACACCAGGGAACCAGGTTCTTGCACAAAGATAAATTTTCGCGGGGCCTCGGTTTGTTCCACGCGATAGAATACATACCGCCGGCGGAACTTCCGGACAAGGAATATCCGTTAATTCTTTCCACAGGCCGTGTGCTTTATCACTATCATACGGGTACGATGACTCGCCGCGCTCAGGGACCGGCGGAGAGATGTCCGGAGAGCCTTGTTGAAATCCATCCGGCGGATGCCGCAAAATATAAGATCAGTGAAGGCCAGATGGTTAAAGTCAAATCTAGACGAGGCACGGTGGAAGCCAAAGCCCACATCACAGGGAAAAGTCCGCAAGGGACCATCTTCATGAACTTCCATTTTGCTGAAGCAGCCGTTAACCTGCTGACCAACGCGGCTTTAGATCCCATCGGGAAGATTCCTGAATATAAAGTCTGCGCAGTCAAGCTGGAAGCAGCATAACCATCAACAATCCCGCAAGCCGCCCTAAACAAGGCTTGCGGGATTGTCTTTTTTTTATTTCATCCCCGACTAATCATCCAAAATCGTACTGAAAAAGTAAACTTGCTTGTTGTTTTCCCATAGATTTGAAATCTAAAGGCCTTCGCCGTCATGCTGTTCTCCTCATTGAAGATGAGGGGGGATTCCGGTTTAATCCCGCTTAAGCCCGACGAATCTTAATTATCCGCAGCTCGCCGCGATGTCATAACTTTCCTTGCATACCCCGCTGCCTGCGGAGGGCTTGTTCATGAATTGCGCCATGAATTAGAAAATAAGCATGTCATGAAAGCAAGCCTTGATGCCGGATACATGATCAGCCGTTGAAAAATTTGCGGATGTATGCGTCTTAGCTTCACCGAAGTGAAGATAGTGTTGGTTTTCAGGCTTGGCCTTTCCGCTGAAATCGTATATAGAATATGGCATCTGATTTTGTTTTTCATGAAAAGAGGCCGTCATGAAATGGATTCGTTCGCTGTTCAAAGCTCCGTCATTCGAGACCGAGGAAAAAACACGGAAAGCCTCTTTCCTGCTTATTATCCTGTGGGCCCTGACCCTCGCTACCATTTTTTACCTCATCTACAGCCTTCTGGTATCAGACGGATTAACACCGCGAACCCTGAGACAGGTGTTATTTGGTCTGGCGGCAAACGTTATCCTGATTATTTTAACCCGTCGCGGCTTTGTCCGCACGGTTTCTGTTCTCCAGATTTCACTGTTCTGGCTCTTCTTCACGGTGACCGCCTGGACCGGGGCCGGCCTGCATGGAGCAGCCTATCAGATCGGCTACGCGATCGTTATCGCGCTTGCCGGTTTCCTTCTCGGCATGCGCGGCGCTCTGATTCTGGCCGGGTTGTGCCTCCTGTCCGGCGGGTTCATGCTGGTTATTGCGCAAAGGGGTTTGCTGTCGTTCAAAACCCCCGACCCGGCAATCGATGTCTGGGTGGTCAGCGCCATACTGTTTCCCGTGTTGGCCGTCGTTCAATATCTGGGTGACAGGATGTTGCGCATGGCGCTTGCCCGGTCGCAGGTCAGCGAACTCAAATATCGATTGCTCGCAGATAATATGAAAGACCATCTGTGGGTTATGGATCTGAATTTAAAACCTACTTACATGAGCCCGTCGGCGGCGAGGTCAAGGGGTTATGCCATAGAGGAGTTTGCCGATCTCCCGCTGGAGAAGCGTATTGCGCCATCCTCGATACAGACGGCGCTGGAGTTTTATGCGCAGGAGCTGCCGAAGGTACTGTCCGACCCGACCTATAC
>CAZDYR010000370.1:0-3077 GCA_964509625.1 uncultured Smithella sp.
CGCATTGACTATTACAAGATGATCTACACGCCGCTGATGGCCGAGCGAAATTATATCCGTCTGGAATCGCTGCAAAACAAAATCATCGGGGAAAAGCACAGCGACGCCATCCCTCTCTACGCAAGAATTCGTGATTATCTGGTGACGGATGAAGTGAAAAATCTGTTTCTGGTTCGCCATGCTCAGACGGAATATAACGTTGAAGACCGCATTGGCGGTGATCCCGATCTGACGCCCAAAGGAATCCGGCAGGCCCAAGCGCTGGGGCATTTTTTTGCCAAGCGGAAAATCTCCTACATTTTTACCAGCCGGATGATCAGGACCAAGAGAACGGCGGAAGCCATTGCCGGCCGGCAAAAAAATTGCCGTGTCATCGCGCTCAAGGAGTTTGACGAAATCAACGCAGGCGTCTGCGAAGGCATGACATACGCTGAAATCGAGCATAAAATGCCGGAGATTTTCCGGCTGCGCGAAGCCAATAAATATGACTATGCTTATCCGGAAGGCGAGAGCTATGCGAAGATGAAATCCAGAACCGAAGACGGCATTAAGAAGTCGTTTTTTCTCAATCGCAGTTCGGACAACATTTTGATCGTCGGGCACCAGGCGGTCAACCGAATGATTCTGTCTCATTTTCTTTATCGCCGCAAGGAGGATGTTCCCTATATCTATGTTCCACAGGACCGCTTCTATCATATTGTGTCCACGCAGAATAAGAAGCTGTTTGAACTCAAACGTTATGAATGACATCCTTTCGTTTTCTTCGACTAACGTTGTCGGCTTCCTCGACGCATTCACCATACGCCTCCGGAGCCTCCTCCTTGCCGCCGCGTTATTGTGTGAAAACAAAAGGGTGCACCATTAACAACTGATTTTAAGAAAGGAAAAAAGCATGATTCAATCCAATCTCGATGAATTCAAGAAGCTGGCCAAAAACCCGAATGACGGGCCGGTGGTGATGCTCAATCTGCTGAAATTCAAAGGAGCCGAAGGGCAGGCGTCTTACGCGCGCTACACGAAAGAGGCGGGGAAATTCGTGGAAGGCGTGGGCGGAAAAGTGCTGTATCTGGGCAAGCCTGATGAGCTGCTCAACGGAGAGGAAAGATGGGACCTGCTCATGCTGGTTGAGTATCCTTCACGCAGGGCGTTTCTCTCCATGGCCAACAATCCCGATTATTTGAAAACGCATCGTTTCCGGGAAGAGGGCGTTGACCGGGCGGTGCTGTATGCGACCGATCCGATGACGTTCAGGGAGATAGCGAAATAGGCGGTAGACTCTTAGACGATCGGATCTGTTTTGCGGGCCTTTGGCCGTATTTTAATATTGGCGCTTGGGTGTTTTTCATCTAATCTGACAGCCTGCAGGCCGATCATCCAATATGCTTGAAACAAGCTTTTTTTCCTTGCGCTGGAGCGGCATTACTCATATAATCGCCGTCGGTTGAGCGGTTTTTATGCGCAGGATTTCTTCTGGAGGATAAATATGAAAAAAGTATCGATTCTTTTAATGACGGTGATTTTCTGCGCCGTGTTTGCAGGGTCCGGATTCGCGGCGGATCCATCCATTCTCGGCGTGTGGTCTACACCGGTGCTGAAAGGAAAGGACAAGGGCAAGGAGAGGTCGCAAGTCGAAATTTTTGAAAAAGGCGGAATCTACTACGGCAAGATTATAAAACTTCCTGCCGGTATGTCCAAGGATGCCGTATGCAAAACCTGTAAGGATGAAAGGAAAGACAAGCCGCTGATGGGCATGCTGGTTGTCTGGGATCTGAAAAAAGAGGCGGGGCGGTACGTTGAGGGGAAAGTATTCGACGTCGACGAAGTCAAGGAATATAAATGCAGCATGGCGCTGGTTTCGCCGGAGAAGCTGAAGGTGACGGCCTGTTTGTTGTTCCTTTGTGAAAGCCATTACTGGACGAGGGTGAAGTAAAGAGCAGGCGCTTGTTGAAAGGATACACATCAAGATCGACATTTATTCATTGACGGGAAGAAATAAGGATTCTGAACTTCCATGTCATAATTTGAGTTCCAATTCAAAGGAAAGGGAGGTTGATGTATGAGTAGATCGTTTTTTATGAAAAGCCTGGTTATTGTTTTTGGATGTGCCATTCTGGCGTTTGCCGCTGGCGCCGGATATGTGCATGCCGCCGCTACCGTAGGACAGGAGCTGACCAATCCCCAGCTTCGGGATGCCGATGACAAACCGGCAACCATTCCGGATTTTGGCACCCATGTCATGACGGTGACTTATGCCGACTCCAGTGTATCGGATCTGGCTGATCCCATCAGCGACGCGACGAAGGCGCGAAAGTACGACAAGGCCATTTACCGCGGAATTGGCGTTGCCAATATGAAGGACTCCGTCGCGCCCAACTTTGTGATACGAAAAATCGTCAAATCCAAAATGGAAAAATATAAAAGCACCATTCTGACGGATCCCGATCTGACGCTGGCCAAAACCTGGAATCTGGGCCCCTGCAAAGGCAAGTCGGTGTTCGTGTTGATTGGCAAAGACAAAAAAATCAAATACATTAAGTATGCCGATAAAAACAGTCCCTGGACCCCGTCGGAGATCGCCGCTGTTCTTAAGATTATGGATGAGTTGATCCTGAAGAAATAACATAGCATAGGCGTCCGTTTTAGAATAAAAAACCCTCAGCCGTCCTTTGAAGGAGGCTGAGGGTTTTTTTGCCGGTCATCCGCCCGATCAGATCTGTTTATTTGGAGTAGAATCCCTTTCCTTCTTTGGCCAGTTTTTCCAGAAGAGGCGAGGGCGTCCAGTATTCGGCGCCGACCATGTCTTTGTACTTCATAATGGCGTCATAGACTTTTTTGACGCCGACGGTATCGGCATAGAACATCGGGCCGCCCAGATAAATCGGGAAGCCGTAGCCATAGAGCCAGACGACGTCAATGTCCAAAGGCCTTGCGGCGATGCCTTCTTCCAGAATCTTCGCGCCTTCATTGATCATGGCATAAATCGCGCGTTCGATAATTTCCTGATCCGTGACGGTCCGGCGGGTCATGCCGACTTCTTTGGAGTGATTGATGATCAGCTCTTCAATCATCGGATCGGG
>CAZDYR010000371.1:0-2166 GCA_964509625.1 uncultured Smithella sp.
CTTTTGAAACTATTTTTAGATGCTGTTCTAGTGACTGCCATTTGGAAGGAGGCTTGTCAGGTAAGGTATGGGCGAAATATTGCTTATTCATGAAAGCGCCTTGCTTTACAAATTTGTGCTAAAGAGTTTCATGATGCATGGAGAAGATTTTTTAAAAAATCATAGTTCAAAATATAATGCAATTAAAATGATGGATTGAAAATAAGATTTCCGGATTCCCCGGTATAAGAGACTTTGCCACAATATCTTTGCGCACGAATGTAATGCGTGAAGCAATCTCATAAGTATTAAAATATTTAGATTGCCACGTTCACTGTCGTGAACTCGCAATGACAGGCGCGAACAAAAGAGATTGACATTTGGGGTACTGGATTCCGGCTAAGTGCATGCAGGACGCGCAATGATAGATAAGAATTGCACCCTCCCTCAGTCCCTCCCATGATACCCTGATCGCCTCAATGTGACGCGAGGGTACACGTGGGAGGGACTGAGGGATTAGCGATGAGCCTTGGTTTTTAATGTTAGCGCATCAGGGCGCCACCGGCGACGATACGGTTGATCTGATTGGTCCCTTCATAAATCTGCGTCAGCTTGGCATCGCGCATCAGTTTCTCCACGACGTATTCTTTGATATAGCCATAGCCGCCGTGAATCTGGACGGCATCGGTAGTGACCCACATGGCCGTGTCTGAAGCAAAAAGTTTTGCCTGCGCGGCTTCGCGCGCAAAAGATAATTTCTGGTCGCATCGCGATGCGGCGTACCAAGTGAGCAGGCGCGATGCGTCAACGGCCGCCGCCATGTCGGCGAGCAGGAAGTTGATGGACTGGTAGGTCCCGATGGATTTGCCGAACTGGACTCTCTGCTTTGCATATTTCAATGATTCCTCAAGGCCGAGCGGGCGATGCCCAAAGCGGTCGTGGCGATGTTGACACGGCCTTCATTGAGGGTCTCCATGGCAATCTTGAATCCCTGGCCTTCCGCGCCCAGAACGTTACCGGCAGGAATGACCACGTCGTCCAGATTGACCTCGGCAACATTGAGCGCCCGTTGCCCCATTTTATCTTCCACCTTGCCGATGGAAACACCCGGCGTCTCACGCGGCACAACAAAGGCGGTGATCCCCTTGGTTCCTTTCGTGGGATCAGTGGTGGCAAAAATAGTATAGAGCTTGGCATAGCTGGCGTTGGTGATAAAGCATTTCTGCCCGCTCAGAACATATTCGCCGCCCTTGCGGACGGCTTTGGTCTTGACGCCTGCGGCGTCTGATCCCGCTTCCCGTTCGGTCAACCCGAATGAGGCGGTTTTCCCCGATTCGCAAAGCGGAATCAAAAAACGTTTTTTCTGTTCATCCGTCCCGCCGATCAAAATGGGTCCGCAGGCCAGGGAATTAATGGTGATCATTCCTCCGATACCCGCGCAGCCGGCGTTGAGTTCTTCGGTGATCAGCGCGGCTTCCAAAAGCCCCATGCCGTGCCCGCCGTATTCCTTCGGTGTGGTCAGATTCATCAGCCCGACCGCGTGAGCCTTTTTTAGAATAGCGTCCGGATCAAAAGGTTCCTTGTCATACTGAAGCGCGATGGGAACAATCTCCTTCTGGGCAAATTTCCGGGCTAAATCCTGTAATGCTTTTTGTTCGTCAGTTAAGCTGAAATCAATCATGGCGATCATCCTTTCTGATATCTTATTTTTAAGTTGTCTTTAAAGGTTTAATCCCGCTTAAGCGGGACGCGTGTTGATTCTCCGCAGCTTGCTGCGATATAATGACGTTACTTGCGTACCCAGCTGCCTGAGGCGGGTTTGTTAATTACCCAGAGAGGTTTTTCGCCCTTTATCACGCGAATCAAATTGTCCATGGCCATGTTGAGTATGCGGCCGCCGGATTCACGGGTGGAACCGGCCAGATGTGGCGTCAGAATAGCATTGTCCAGACCGAAGAGCGGGTGATTCTGAGGAGGCGGTTCTTCAACAAAAACATCCACGGCGGCCATGGCGATTTTTTTATGACGAAGAACCTCTGCCAGCGCGGCTTCATCAACCAACGCCCCACGCCCCACATTGATTATAATTGCATTCGATTTCATCAGAGACAGCTTTTGTGCGTCGATGATTTTTGTGGTTGACTCCGTCAAAGGCAGGTGGATGCTGACCACATCGGCGGTTTTCAG
>CAZDYR010000371.1:2176-3075 GCA_964509625.1 uncultured Smithella sp.
GTCTTCCAGCGGCGCGTAGTGAGCCCGATATTTTTCTTCGTCCGCCGCGCTGAGTCGAACCATGTCGTAATAAAGCAGTTTAACGCCAAAGGGCGCAAGTCTTTCCGCCACGGCCCGGGCGGTACGGCCCATCCCGAGCAATCCATATGTTTTCCCATGCAGTTCAAAAACGCCGGTTTTCTGCGCGTGGGTAAAGAGCCATTCGCCCTGATGGGTTTTGCTGTTGTAAAAAGGTAAATTTTTCAGGCAGGCCAGCGCCAGCATGATGGTGTGCTCGGCTACGCCGATGTCATTGGCGCCGGGCGTGTTGGCTACGGGAATACCCAGCTCGGCACAAGCGGCAATATCGATGTGGTTATAACCGACACTGGGCTGCTGAATCAGCTTGAGCTTCATCGCGGCCTCAACAATCCGGCGGGTGATGGGGGTCGCTCCCGTATAGTCACCCAAAACTATTTCGGCATCCGTGATTTCAGCCGCAAGTTTTTCTTCCGGCAGTTTGTGTGACTCGACAACGGTAAACGTCAGTCCCGGCGCCTTGCTTTTAATAAGGCTTTCCAGCATGCTGTCGCTTAAAGGTGCCGTGTTAATTATCTTCATAAGTTCTCGTTTATCCTGAACGGTACAAACAGCTTATGCGTTTGTTTTTGCAGTCTGAATCTTGTTGCGGACAAAATGAATATGCGTGCGCAAAATATAGAACTGGTTGCCGTAAGAGGCCGGCACTTTTATGTCATTGACTTCGGATTCTATTTCATCAAGCCGCGCGGCCAGCAGGGCCTGATGCTCCGCCGAGGTCTGCGTCATCGCTTCATGTTCCACCGTCAGCAGCAGCCGATACCAGCGGTTGATACGCAGACTCATTCGCCAGCGGAACAGCGCGGGGATGCTTTTTAACC
>CAZDYR010000372.1:0-405 GCA_964509625.1 uncultured Smithella sp.
CAGGATATCGGTCACCGATACCCATCCCATCCGTTTTTCTTCCGTGGAATTGCGCGCCTCACGAAACGAGTTACCTTTGATCCGGTTATTGATAAAAGTGGCAAAGGCCTGCGGGAGCTGGCCTTCCACTGAAAACTGCATAAACGAGAAATTACCCTTGATTAAACCCATATCCATTCACCTCACAGGCGCGCACCGTATCTCATCGGAAGCGGTCCTGTCAAGGATTTATGCTCTGGGAATATCTTTATAAATCAAAGAGTTTCCGTCTGTACTCCAAAAAATTATCCATAGACAGCGTCTTTTTTTTATGTTACGAAACGTCGTCTTTTTTGGAGCTCATCATCATGAAAATTAAGAAAGTCGGCATTATCGCCAACATCGAGAAAGAAAACATCGCTGGAT
>CAZDYR010000372.1:415-3067 GCA_964509625.1 uncultured Smithella sp.
CTGGATTTACCGGTGCGTTGAAAAAATGGCTGGAAGACAGGAAAATTAAAGTTTCCCTGGAGGCAAATATCGCCGCCGCTGTCGGAGGCAGTGGAGGATTCAAACTTGAAGATCTGGCCTCCAAAGTCGATTTGATTGCCGTGCTGGGCGGAGACGGCACCATGCTCCGCACAGCCCGCTATGTCGCGCAGCACCCCGTGCCCATCGTCGGCATCAATATGGGGACGTTTGGTTATCTGACGGAAGTCAATTTAAACGAAACCTACGCGGCCTTTGAACTGATTTTGAAAGGCGATTTTCTGACGGAAAAAAGAATGATGCTGGATGTAAAAGTCCGCCGGGGCAAGAAAATCATCGGTTCGGGCATTGTTTTGAATTACGTGGTGATCAACCGCGGCAATCTTTCCCGAATCGTGGAGCTGGAAACATCCATCAATGACCAGTATCTGACCACCTACAAGTCGGACGGCCTGATTATTTCCACCCCCACGGGATCAACGGCCTATTCGCTTTCCGCCGGCGGCCCGATTGTTTTTCCCGGAAAGGATTTAATCATCATTAATCCGATCTGTCCGCATACCCTGACCAACCGGCCGGTGATTTTTCCGGAAACGTCCGATCTGCAGATTACACTTTGGTCGAAAGAAAGCGGCGCGACGGTGACGCTGGACGGTCAGGAATCCTACCGGATCAGTTCCGGGGATATCATCACCATACGAAAATCAAAATTTTATACAAGGCTGGTTCTTTCACCGCACCGGAGTTACGGGGAAATCTTGCGATCCAAACTGGGTTGGGGCAGTATACCTTCAGGAGCTGGAAAAAGAAAAAATGCTTCATGAATTGAGCATTAGCAACTTTGCCATCATTGACGAACTTCACGTGTCGTTTGATGAAGGCCTGAACATTATTTCGGGAGAAACCGGCGCCGGAAAGTCCATTCTGATTGGCGCGGTCAGCCTCCTTCTGGGAGATCGGGCAGCCGCGGACATGATCCGGACGCAGGCGGATACCGCCACGGTGGAAGCGCTCTTTCACATTGAAGGGAATAAGCCTCTGCGGGAAAAACTCGCCGCGATCGGGTTTGCCGCCGATGATGAACTGGTGATTCGGCGGGTGATTTCGCGCACCGGCAAAAACAGGGCGCAGATCAACGGTCAGATGGCCACGCTGGCCAATCTGGCCGCAATCAGTGAACTGCTGATCAATATCTGCGGACAGCATGAGCATCAGATCATCCTCTCGGCTGAAAATCACATTGACATTCTGGATGAATTCGGTGGCTGCCTTGACGCGCGCAAGGCCTACGAAGCCGTTTATTCAAGGCATCAGCAGCTGTGCGGCCGTATGAGGGAACTGGAGGATTTGCGCCGTCATCGCGCGGAAAAAATCGACCTGATCCAGTTCCAGCTCAAGGAAATAAAAGACCTGAATCCCGGCGCGGGTGAAGATACGATGCTGGCCGATGAAAAGAAAGTGCTTTCCAATGTCCGGAAGCTTGCGGACTGGGCAGGGCGCGCTTACGCGCTGCTTTACGAAGGAAACGAGTGCATCAGTGCTCAAATGAAAGACGTGCTGTCCCAGATCCGGGAAATTCAGAAAATTGACCCGGGCCTCAACCTTCAAGTGTCCGATCTGGACGGCAGTTATGTTGTTTTGCAGGAAGCGGCCCTGGTTCTGCGTGATTACACCAGGGGACTGATCTTTGATCCTGAACGGCTGGCGGTGGTTGACGAACGACTTGACGCGATCAACCGGCTTAAAAGAAAGCATGGCGGCAGCCTTGATGCGCTTATTGCTCGCAGACAGGAGATGGAGCAGGAACTGCAGCGTGTTTCCGGCATTGAGGAAGAGCTTGCGCAACTGGCGAAAGAAAAAGACGCTGTCGCGGTTGATCTGTCTGATAAAGCGCGGTCTCTTTCGGCGGGAAGGGAGCAGGCGGCCGTTTTACTCAAAAAGGCTGTTGACGCCGAAATTCATGATTTGAATATGCCGCATGCCGCCTTTTTTGTGAAATTTCTGAAACGCTTTTCGCCGGCGGATCATTCCTATGGCCCGAAAGGCGCCGATGAAATAGAATTTTATCTGACGGCGAATGCCGGGGAAGAACCAAAAGCCTTGAATAAAATCGCCTCCGGAGGAGAACTGTCGCGGATTGTCCTGGCGCTGAAAAATGTTTTGTCGCAGACCGGATCCGTGGGCACCGTGGTGTTTGATGAGGTGGACAGCGGCATTGGCGGCGCCACGGCGGAAATAGTCGGGCGCAAATTAAAAGAAATATCGGCCCATCATCAGGTGATCTGCATTACGCATCTGCCGCAGATCGCCAGTTTCGGCGGTGCGCATCTGCGGGTGCGCAAACAGGTGGCCGATGGCCGTACCTCCACGCTGGTGGAGAAAATCGACGAACAGCAGAAGGTGGAAGAAATCAGCCGGATGCTGGGCGGGGTGGATGTGACCGAAACCGCGAAAGACCATGCCCGCGCGATGCTGGCCGCCGCGAATCCATCACCCGATGCGGCGGACACAGGAAGGAGTAGACATGCTAAGAAAAGCTCGAATCGGTGACGTCAAAACCATTCACCGGTTAATCAATCAATCGGCGGGAAAAGGTGAAATGCTGCCCAGGTCTCTGATGGATATCTATAATTC
>CAZDYR010000373.1:0-3056 GCA_964509625.1 uncultured Smithella sp.
TCATTATCGTCCGCAGCATCTTCCAGCACTACCCGGAGTTTATGGCGATCAAAGTATCCCATTTCATCCGTCTTTCATCCCTGGTCTTTTATCCGGTAGCCTATTTTGTGGCGATCGTATCCCGCGGGGCGGTCAATATCTCATTCGATCAAAAAGTGAAGCAGCCTTCGCCATACATCACCAAAGAAGGTTTAAAATACATTTTAGGCGAAAAAACGGAGGGCAGTGACATTTTGACCAAGGAAAAAGAGATGGTCAGCCGCGTTTTTGATTTCTCGGAACTAACGGCGGGCAAGATCATGGTGCCGATCTCCGCTTTGACATCCCTGCCGCAGACGATGAAGATCGATGAAGCGGCCCGAATTGTCGCGGCAAAAAAATATATGCGCATCCCCGTCTATGCGGATACCGTATACAATATTGTAGGCATTCTGCATTACTTCGATCTGCTGGACATGTTGTTGAGGCAGGGGCAAACACCGGCGGCAAATTCCGGCGAGGCCACGGTGGCCGGCTGCATGCGAACGGATGTTTTGTATGTTCCGGAAACAAAAAAGGCCGGTCCGCTTT
Source organism: uncultured Smithella sp. (assembly GCA_964509625.1). Lineage (GTDB taxonomy): Bacteria > Desulfobacterota > Syntrophia > Syntrophales > Smithellaceae > UBA8904. The sequence goes on from CAZDYR010000373.1 coordinate 571, forward strand.
TAATGGAGATGCAGCAAAAGCGCGAGCACATGGCCGTGGTTGTGGATGAATACGGCGGCGCGGTCGGCATTGTCACCATGGAGGATATCGGGGAGGAAATTGTCGGAAGCATCGATGAGGAGTACAACAAGGGCGAAAAACTTTACAAAAAAATGGCCCCCGGCCGCTATTTGATCAACGGCCGGATGAAAATCGACGACCTGAATCAAATCCTGTTGACAAGGCTGCCCCAGGGCAATTATGAAACCCTCGGCGGTTTTCTGATTCAGCAGGCGGGCAGAATCCCCCTGCGGCGGGAAAGGCTGGAATTCGGCGGCATGATCTTTGTCATAGAAAACGCCGACCAGAAGTGCGTCAGGGAAGTGTTAGTCGTTTTTCCGCACGAAGCCGGAAGAGCGACGGATACAAACACAGTGAGGTGAAACAATTGGTGAAAAACAAGGAATTCTGCACGGTCATTTTAGCGGCGGGGAAGGGCACCCGCATGCAATCGGATATGGCCAAAGTGCTTCATGTTCTGGAGGGCAGGCCGCTTTTGCATTATTCGCTCGCGGCGGCGCGCAGCGCGGGAGCGCGGAAAATAATTGTAATTGTCGGCCATCAGTCCGACCGCGTCCGGGAAGCTTTTCCGGATCCGGATCTGATTTTTGCCGAGCAGAACCCGCAGCTGGGTACCGGGCATGCCGTCATGCAGGCCAGGGAAGCCCTCAAAGATTATCAGGGATTGACGGTCATTCTCTGCGGCGATGTGCCGCTTTTGAAACCGGAAACGATCCGGTCGCTGCTTCAGACACACCAGGATGCGAAAGCCTGCGTGACCGTTCTGACCACGGAGCCGCCCGGTCCCCACGCTTACGGCCGCATTGTGAAAAATAATCAGGGCGAAGTCCTGAAAATCGTCGAACACAGGGATGCTACGGAAGCCGAAAGAAAAATTCTGGAAATCAACACGGGGATTTATTGCGTCGATACCCCTTTTTTATTTTCCGCGCTGGCCCGGGTTAAAAACGATAATCAGCAGAATGAATATTATCTGACCGACATCGTGGAAATTGCCCGCCGGGACAAAAGAAAGGTCCATGCCTGTTTAACAGCGGATCATGTTGAGGTGATGGGCATCAATACGCTTGAAGAACTGCAGAAAGCGGGTGACTACCTTAAAAAATCCGCGTCGAGTCAGGTTTGATTTGTGTCCACTGTCGTTCATTTCTTTCAGGGTAAAGTGATTCTGGCGCCTTTAGCGGGCATCACGAATTTGGCTTTTCGGCTGATCGTCCGCGAGTTCGGCTGTGATCTGTGCTTTACCGAGATGATCAGCGCCAATGGCCTGATTCGCGAATCTGCAAAAACCGTTGAATATTTGAAAACAACACCGGAGGATAAGCCTCTGGGCGTTCAGATTTTCGGCTCCGATCCGGTTGTTATGGCCGAGGCGGCAAAGTTTGTCGCCTGGCATCAGCCTGATTTGATCGACATCAATATGGGATGTCCGGTCAGAAAAGTCGTTAAGACCGGTTCCGGTGCGATGCTGATGAAGGATCCGCCCCTTGCCGGCCGGATTATCGCGGCTGTGGTCAAAGCGGTGAATGTGCCGGTAACCGTCAAAATTCGTTCCGGATGGAGCCGTCATTCCATGAATGCCGTGGAGATGGCCCGGGTTGCCGAAGAGGCGGGCGCTGCCGCCGTCATCGTCCATGCCCGGACGGCTGATCAGGGCTATTCAGGTCATGCCGATTGGAACGTTATTGCCGGAGTCAAGCAGGCCGTTAAAATACCGGTGATCGGCAATGGTGATATCTGGCAGCCTCAGGATGCACTGCGTATGAACGCCGAAACCGGTTGTGATGCGGTGATGGTCGGTCGCGGGTCGCTGGGAAATCCATGGATATTTCAAGGCATTCGTCAGACGCTTTCAGGAATACAGGACAATAGCCGTCCGGACATCGCCCGGCGCCTCACCATCATAAAGAAACACTGGGAAATGGAAACGCGAATCTACGGCCGTCACATCGCGAACAGAATTTTCCGTAAACATCTGCTCTGGTACACAAAAGGATTGCCCGGTTCGGGGCGTTTCAGGGAAACGGTTGGAAAGATGACGGACGCTGACGGGTGGCTTTCGGAACTGGAGAGGTATTTCCAGTCGCTCACAGCGGTGCAACCCGAAATAATGACTTGACATCCCGGGGATGAGTTGGCATAAATAAAATCAAATAAAACGGGGTCGCTGACGGTAGATTCTGAAAAAGGACGGAAAAAAAACGTGGAAATTGGTAAATTTGCAGAACTTGAAGACAAGATAAAACACATTGTCAGTGAACAGGTATTTTTAAAAAAACAGATTTTAATATTGGAGGATGCGTTAAAAAATAAAGAATCGGAGATAGAAGAATACAAAAGCAAATTTAAGATGTTGGATGAGGAAAGGAACAGCGTACGCGCGAGGGTGGATTCACTGCTTGATTTACTTGCAGATATAGAGGTGG
>CAZDYR010000374.1:0-3054 GCA_964509625.1 uncultured Smithella sp.
CTTCAATCAGGTAACGCAGCATCATGCCTTTGGGATGGAAAATGACCAGGCCGGCACCGGCTTCTTCGTTGACCTGGAATAAATCAAGTTCTTTGCCCAAACGGCGGTGATCCCGTTTTTTGGATTCTTCAAGCAGCGTCAGGTAATCGGCCAGCCCCTTTTCATCGGCAAAGCCCGTGCCGTAAATACGCTGCAGCATCTTGTTTCTTTCATCGCCCCGCCAGTAGGCGCCCGCCACACTCAGAAGTTTGAAGGCCTTGATTTTACCTGTTGACGGAATATGCGGCCCGCGGCACAAATCGATGTAATCTCCGTCTTTGTAGATACTGACAACCTCAACATCCGCGGGCAGATCGTTGATCAGTTCAACTTTATAACTTTCTCCCCGTTTGGCAAACAACTCAACAGCCTTTGGGCGGGAAAGTTCTTCACGAATAAACGGATAATCCGCGGCAATGATTTCTCTCATCCGCTTTTCGATCTTCTCAAAATCGTCCAGGGTAAAGGTTTCAGCATATTCAAAATCGTAGTAAAAACCGTCTTCAATAGACGGGCCGATAGTAACTTTGGCGCCCTTGAAAACATCCTGCACGGCATGGGCCATAATATGAGAGGTGCTGTGGCGCAGGATCGCAAGACCTTCTTTCGATGAAACATCGACGGGTTCGACCAGGGTATCTTCATTGAGGATAAAACTCAGGTCAACAGGGAGACTCTTGACTTTTGCGGCGACAGCAGAATCGAACAGATCTTTCTTCCAGTCCCTGATGGCTTCTCCTGCCGTCAAGCCGGCAGAAAATGTCCGCTCAGTTCTATCCGGAAATACAACTTTTATATTCATGATGACACTCGGTTACCCACAATCAGCAATTTTTCTTCATTTTAAAAGGGCATCACCATTTTTTGCTGATGCCCTTTTCATTATCGGCATTTACGGCACATGCACGTTCATAAACAAATGGTAGGCAAGCAGGGATTTGAACCCTGGACATCCACCGCGTCAGGATGGCGCTCTCCCCCTGAGCTACTTGCCTGTATGATTAAAGATTCCCGGTGGAAAACCGTGAAGATCTTTAATTTTTTAAGGAACATCCTGATTTTGATTCGCTCACACACCCCGAAGAATATTTCGGAGGCATAATTGCTGCCGAATTCAACTTTCAGAAATTGGTCAACTAGCAGTAAAACGCTTACGTGTCAAGTAAATATCTTATTTTTGAACCTCTTCAGGAACGGATTTATTCAATATCCGAATCCCTCGGATAATATAAACCACACCGGAGATGATGGTCAATAAAGCTGTCGCCCAGCATAATCCGATAATCCAAAAATAATCAAAATCATGGAAAAATGCTTTGTACAAGAGGGCCAGAAAGATTGTCGCTACCTGGAAGGCGGTGGTCATCTTACTGACGACTGCGGGCTTTATTTCATAAGCTACCGACATTAAAGTTAAAATCGCGATACCCAGCAGAATGATAAAATCACGGCTGATAACGATGACAGCCAGCCATCCGGGAATAAGGCCGAATATTGCCAGTGTAATAAAACTGGTGACCAGCAGTAATTTGTCCGCAATGGGATCGAGATATGCGCCCAAGGTTGTCTGGCATTTTAGCAGGCGCGCCAGCGCTCCGTCCAGTGCATCGGTCAAACCGGCTATCACAAAAGTAATTAATGCCTTATCATATTCTGACTGAATGAGAAAAATGACAAATACGGGAACGAGGATAATTCGCAACAACGATAAAAAATTCGGTATATTCATGGACAGCTAAGGATTTTTATTGGTCTGTGGTTAGCCCCTCAATTTGGGCCCGTAAGGAAGTGTCTCCATGACTTTTGTGACAGCTTCCTCCAGCGCTGATTCGAGACTACCGCGGGATTTCATATCAAGTCTTGTTGGAAACAAATCAAAACTTCTGCTTGTCGTTTTGTACTGGGCGTTCCATATCGTTTCCCCTGTTTTTGTGCTGCGTAACTCGCAACTCACGGACACCGTAACAGGCGCGTAAAATAATTTTTTTGATGTCTTGTTTTCTGTGAGCGAACAGTACATGGCACCATCCGCTCCCAGCAATTCTTCAATAACCTTCGGTGCTATAACACTATTTTTAACGGCGTCCTTACCGCCTGCCATCGGCATCAACTTGCTGTCGATCAGATCAGAGGCTACCGGAGGATAACCCTTAAAATGAAGTTCTTTCAGTAATTTTTCACGCAGCATTCTCGACGCTTTTGCGTCAGCCGCATTGCAATCCACGGGTAATAAAGCAATGACTTTGATTTCAGCCGGGTCCTGAGCGTTCTTTAACATCTTGGGTGTATGCGCCGTGCAGGCTGATAAACAGACGCAAAAAGCTATCAAACCCGTCAATAAAACACTTGATATTCTCATTTTACCTCCTCTTTCAACCGCAGGGTGATCTGAACGCCATTCTGATTCTGATTCACAGTTTCCAGAATATATCGCCCTGATTTTTCGAATTCGGCCGCTAAATGACTTGTTTCTCCCGAAAGGACAAGATCAAAATCAGCGCGCTGCCATTCGAGACGACAGGGATAGGCACTCTTAATGATTTTGGTACGGTTTTGTAAAAAAGTCCTTAAAAAAACAAAATCCGAATATTTTTTCATCTCTTTGAGGGATACAGAAACGGGAATGCCGTCCCCTCTTTTCTGATCCGACAGAACGCCCATCTGTATGAGATCATCTGTAAGAGGTGTCAGAGCCACAACAACATGCACGTTTGCCGCATACTCATCCTGCTGTCTGTTTTCCGAAATGATTCGATAGTTCTTAATATAGCGATCCGTTCTGCCCGCCAAGATGCTTTTCAAAGGTTGTAATTTTCCATCTTCAGCCTTATTCGGTGTCATGTTGTAAACGGCCTGCATGATCGCATTTTCCAATGCGTTCTTAATCGCCTCGCCGCGGGCACGGGCTTCGTCATCCTTAACAACCGGCGCGCGTCCTTCAACCTGAAGCGTAAAATCTGCCGCCGCCTGATCGGCACGGGCCGAAGGTTGAGCAACACACAACAGCAAGAAAAC
>CAZDYR010000375.1:0-3048 GCA_964509625.1 uncultured Smithella sp.
ATGTGTATAAGAGACAGGGAGTCTTTATTCATATAGGCCATCATCAATACATCTTTTGTTTCAGCATCTTGAACAATGGCCGGCACCAGTCCGTCGGATTTTTCAAAATTCGGTTCAATCATAGCGTCTTTTATCACCGTCTTTATTATATTACTTTACGAAACTCTTTTATTTAAATGATGAATCTCATTAAATCAAGTAATATTTTATCTTCACAATCATCTATTTCCACCTTGCCTAACCCCTTTATTCATGATAAAAATTCCGCACATGAGTCGGTCAGATGATTAGAATTTATTATCCGGAGGTTGGATTATGTCTTTGCTGACGGGCGGCGCCATCACGACTGTTTTGGGGCTGATCGGTTTGATATTCTGGTGGGCTGAATTTGTAAACCTTTTGCAGGGCGCTGTGCCGATCTTCATGCTCCTGGGAGGTGCCCTAGCCATTTATGTCGGATTCGACGAGATGCAGGATAAAATCCGCGAAGAGAGACAGCGTCAGGACGAAGAACTCGAAAAGGCCAAGGAAGAAATCGAGTCGGCCAAAGCTGAAGCCTGGCGCTATCGGGAAGAGTTGGATAAACTGAAAAAAGATAATAAATAAAATCTGATGCTGTAATCATCAGACACAAATACAGCTTGACACGGCCGGTCAAATCACATATTAGCCACTGAAAATCAACCACCCCGCAGCAAGCTGTCAAGGTATGACATGAAAGTCTTTGTATCGCAGCAAGCTGCGGAGAATTGACGCTCGTCCCGCTTGTGCGGGATTAAAATGTTGTGGATACCGTCTATGCCAAATGTTTCCATAAATAAATTCCCGCCTTATTGTATCTATATGTATTGATGCCTGCTTGCCCAAGACCAGTCAGGTAAGCAGGCTTATCCCAAATCAGCAGTAAATTTTTAAATAGTCATCACGAGCAACGGGTTTATTTGTGTTTTTAAAAAAACAAAAAGGGGAGGAGTAGATTCAATGAAAAAATCGGGTTTTTGGGCCACAGTATCATCACTGGCAGCATTGTTTATTTTGTTTTTGTTCAGTTCAAGCGTGCTGGCGCAGACCACTCTGACGTACAGCATCTTTTTTCCGGCCACGCACGCGCAGGCAAAGGCCGGTGAAAACTGGGCAAAGGAAATTGAAAAGCGCACCGGCGGTAAAGTGAAGATCAACATCTTCGCCGGCGGCTCACTCACGCCGGCCGATCAGTGTTACGATGGTGTGGTCAAGGGGATTTCCGATATCGGCATGTCCCTGTTTGCGTACACCCGCGGCCGCTTTCCGCTCCTGGAAGCCCTGGATTTGCCGATGGGCTACCCGAACGGCATGGTCGCCACGCTGGTCGCCAACGACTTTGTAAAAAAAATGAATCCGAAAGAGCTTTCCGAAGTGAAGGTGCTCTATTTGCACGCTCATGGTCCGGGCCTCCTGCATACCCAGAAGCCGGTCAAGACCATGGCGGACCTCAAAGGGATGAAAATCCGTTCCACGGGCCTTTCGGCGAAAATCGTGGAAAATCTGGGCGGTGTTTCTGTTGCCATGCCGCAGGGCGGCACCTATGAAGCGCTGCAAAAGGGTGTCGTGCAGGGCACGCTGGCCCCGATGGAAACCCTGAAGGGCTGGAAACAGGCACAGGTTGTCAAGTATACCACCGACTGCACCAATATCGGCTACACCACCGCCATGTTTGTCGTGATGAACAAGGCGAAATGGGATGCGCTGCCCAAAGATGTACAGAAAGTTTTTGACGATGTCAGTCAGGAATGGATTGCCGTGGCCGGCAAAGCCTGGGATGAAGCGGATGTGGAAGGCTATAAGTATTCCGCCGAACTGGGCAATAAAGTGATTAAATTATCCGATGCGGAAGAAGCCAAATGGGAAGCGGCCGTCAAACCGGTGGCGGACGGTTATATTAAAAATATGGAAAGCAAGGGTCTGCCCGGCAAACAAGCCGTTCAGGAAGTAGCCGCCTTAATCAAGAAGCATTCCAAGACAAGAAAATAGTGGTTTTTCTAATTCATGTATAGTCCGGCAAAATATCTCACGCGCGCAGGCAAGGCCTTTAACATCCTTGCCTGCGCCGCTGTTATTGCCATGATGCTGCTGTCCGTGGCCGATGTTGCGCTGCGGATGTTTGGCAAACCGATCCCCGGCACTTACGAGCTGGTCGGATTTCTGGGCACGATTGTCGTTTCGTTCGCGCTGGCCTTTACCTCGATGGAAAAAGGACACATTGCCGTGGAAATTCTTGTGGAAAGATTACCGCAGCGGACGCAATTTGCTATCGAGACCGTTACTAATTTTGTCAGTTTCCTCGTCTTTGGATTAATTGCTTATCAGGCTTTCCTCTATGCTTTGGACATTAAGAGAAGTGGCGAAGTGTCCTTAACCCTGCAAATGCCGGTCTATCCTTTTCTCTTCGGCATGGCGGTGGGCTTTAGTCTCCTGTGCTTCCTGCTGATCGCCGACTTCATCAAATCACTGCAAAGGACGCTTGCCCGATGACCCCCACCATGGCCGGTATAATTGGCTTTGCCGTCCTCGTTATTCTCATGTTTATGAGAATGCCGGTCGGCTTTGTCATGGCGATCGTCGGTTACCTGGGCTTTGGTTATATTGTTTCCTGGAGTGCCGCGTCCAATCTGCTGATTCGTGATTTTTATTCCACGTTCAGTTCTTACAATCTGACAGTTATCCCTTTATTTGTTCTGATGGGTCAAATCGCCTTCCATTCGGGCATCAGCGGCAGGCTTTTCAACGCCGCTCATAAATTTTTCGGTCATCTGCCGGGAGGGCTGGCCATCGCGACCATCGGCGCCTGCGCGGGCTTTTCCGCCGTTTGCGGCTCCACCAGCGCGACCGCCGCGACGATGGCCTCCGTGGCGCTTCCGGAAATGAAAAAACACAAATACGACCCGGCGCTGGCTACAGGCGTCGTAGCCGCAGGAGGCAGTCTAGGCATTCTCATCCCGCCCAGCACCATTTTGATTATTTACGGAATCATGAGGGAGCAGTCCACCGGCGATCTCTTTATGGCCGGTG
>CAZDYR010000376.1:0-3037 GCA_964509625.1 uncultured Smithella sp.
ATGTGGGTTTTTGTCTCGGCAACGAGAATATCCCGGATGGAAATGATAAAAAGAAGCGTGCCGCCGGCGATCATAAAGTCGGCAACCGTGATATTCAAAAAGCTGAATATGCCCATGCCCACGACAACGAAGGCAATCGCCACAACCAGCGCCGTGATCATCGATTGCAGGATGATTTTCCTGACTTGCTTCTTTTCAACCCCCTCTGTCAGGTTGATAAACACCGGTAGGGCGCCAATGGCGTTAAAGGCGACAAAAAGAGGCACAAAACACAACCAAAAAGATTTCATCATTCAATCCTCAACAGATAATGTTTTCTGCTAACCGATGAGCCAACCATAGCACATTCCGGCAATGGTGGAAAGAATCACCACAATCACGCAGTAAACAACCGTTTTCTTGACGCCCATAATACTGGCAATGGCAATCATGCTGGGAAGCGATAAAGCGGGACCTGCCAGAAGCAGCGCCAGAGCAGGCCCCTGACCCATGCCGGAGCCGATGAGTCCCTGAAGAATCGGCACTTCCGTGAGCGTGGCGAAATACATTAAAGCACCAACGATGGAGGCAAAGAAATTCGCCCACAGCGAATTGCCGCCGACCAGCGCCTGGATATACTGTTCGGGAATGAGCGCCGGATGACCGGGACGCCCCAGTAGAAATCCCGCTACCAGCACACCGCCCAATAAAAGCGGCAGGATTTGTTTGGAGAAAGTCCAAGTAGCCTCAACCCAGCCTTTCAGTTCCTCTTTGACAAACCATTTTTTGAGCATGACGGCTAAGATGATGATCAAACCACCGGTCAAATACCATTTCGCGCTGAATATGAAGCGCCAGAGTGCGCCGTCATCTTCGGTCGGCCTGGCAAAAGAGGCAAAAACCAGGATCAGCACCATTGTCAGCATGTAAAGGGTTTCCTGCCAGAGCGCTCTGCCTTTTCCGTCTTCTTCCGGCAAAAAGATTTCACCCGTTTCCCGGTTGGCATCATCCTTACGAAAAATAAACGCCATCAAAAGACCGGTGACAACGGCAAATACTACTGCGCCGATGGCGCGGGCAAGCCCCATCTGCCAGCCCAACACTTTGGCCGTGAGAATGATTGCCAGAACGTTAATGGCCGGGCCGGAATACAAAAACGCAGTCGCCGGGCCGATCCCCGCGCCGCGTGAATAGATGCCTGCAAACAACGGAAGCACGGTACAGGAGCAGACGGCCAGCACTGTGCCGGATACCGAGGCGACCGAATAGGACAGAATCTTATTGGCTGTCGCGCCGAAATATTTAAGCACCGCCGCCTGAGAAACAAAAACGGTAATGGCCCCGGCAATGAAAAAAGCGGGAATCAGACAGGTCAGTACATGCTGGCGGGCATACTCCTGAAGCATCATAAAGGCTTCCAGGCCGGACTGCCGGATGAGAGTGGATTCCCAGGGAATCAAATAAGCTCCCAAAAATATTGCGACGATTAGTAAAAATTTTTGCCATTCTTTCATGTTGCTTACCTCAGATCATATTGCTTTTTTGCTTACTTTTTTCCGATAGTCACGTGTAATTTTAATTGCATGAGTCCGTTCCAGATCTCTTCCGTACCGACATATTTTTTTTCATCGGTCAGCGAATACCTGATGACACAGGTTGGCGTCTGATCGATTTTATTTTGTTTAATCATCTGACTGAGAATCGAGAATACCGGTTTTTCATCGTAGGCTGCCCAGACAATTTTTTGTTCTTTCAAGTAAGAAACCAGCGCCCCTCTTGTTGGAATCCGTTTTTCCTGGGCCGCCTGGAAAAGGACTTTGCGGACGCGAAATATTTTTTCTTCATTCGCGCCGGCGTTGACGGCGTATAAGTAATAGCGGGCATAGATCGGCGTAGTTTGATGAAAAGGAACATCGACAAAAGTAATTTTGACTTTCCCCGTTGCCAGCAATTCTTTCATAAGTGGTTCCGCCTTCGTATCGATTTGTTTACAGGGCGGGCAGAAGTAGTCGGAAAACATAAGCACTTCGTAAGAGCCGGCCCCCAGAGAAGGAACCACCCGCTGTGCGGCGGCGTTTGACGCAAAGACGGATAAGCAGAGCACGACAATGATCCAGACAACAGCATATGTGGATTTTATTTTTGTGAACATATATCTTCAATCCTCCATGTAAAAATGTATTGATTTAAGTTTTTGATGAAAAATATTTCTCCTGAAACTTAAGCGCCACCGTGACCAGCCCGATCATCACCGGCACCTCCACCAACGGCCCGATGACGGCGGCAAACGCCGCCCCGGAGTTGATGCCAAAGACGGCAATGGCCACGGCAATGGCCAGTTCAAAATTATTGCTCGCGGCGGTGAAGGCCAGCGTGGTGGTTTTGGAGTAATCCGCTCCCAACTTTCTCCCCATGTAAAAAGATACCAGAAACATGACGACAAAGTAAATGAGCAGCGGAATAGCAATGCGCACGACATCCAGGGGCAACGTCACGATGAGATTACCTTTGAGGCTGAACATGACGACAATCGTAAACAGAAGCGCGATCAGTGTCAATGGACTGATCAGAGGTACAAACCGCGCATGGTATTTTTCTTTTCCCACAAGTTTTACGCCAATCAGACGAGTCAGGGCGCCGGCGATGCAGGGAATGCCCAGATAGATGAAAACGCTTTCGGCAATCTGGCGAATGCTGACATCCACCACGCTGCCCGAAAATCCGAAGTAAGGCGGCAGAATGGTGATAAAAAACCAGGCAAACACACTGTAAAAAAGCACCTGGAAAATGCTGTTGAAAGCAACCAGCCCCGCCGCGTATTCAGTGTTGCCTTTGGCCAGTTCATTCCAGACAATCACCATCGCGATGCAGCGCGCCAACCCGATCATGATCAGGCCTACCATGTAATCGGGCTTGTCCGGCAGTAATACAATGGCCAGGGCGAACATTAGGATTGGACCGATTACCCAGTTCTGGACAAGCGATAGGCCAAGAACTTTTCCATTGCGGAAGACCTGCGGCATCTCCTCGTATTTCACCTTGGCAAACGGAGGATACA
>CAZDYR010000377.1:0-3034 GCA_964509625.1 uncultured Smithella sp.
GCTCATCATCCATCCGCGCCACTTTTTCAAAATCGCGTTTCAGCGCCGCCAATAAATCGTTGCTCGTTTCTTTTTTGAACCAGGCAACTGAATGGCCACGGTCAAAATGATCGGCCAGAAGCTCCAGGATCTGATGATCGGAGATCAGGGAGGCACCCTCAAGCCCCCGGGCAGGGGCTTTCAGAATAATCACAAAACCGACGCCGGGCTTATTGAAACTCAACGCCGGAGCTTTTTGGAGTGAAGCGGGATGGACAAAACGAATCTGAACTTCATAGAAATCAAAGGCCGCTCTTCGATAAGCTTCGCGCACCTCATCGAGTTGCCTCAGCAGCAGACGCTCCTCTCTGACCCGCAGCCCCGGGGCTCTCAAATCCGCCTGCCCGCCGGAGGAAAAAGATACGGAAACCGCAAGCGGCATATGCCAGTGGTCGCGCACGAAAGAGCGAAGTCTTTCGACGCCCTGGAATACCGTGCTTTCGGGTTCTGAAATAACGGTATTGGAATTCTGATAATGGCTCAGGCTGAGATTGAAGCGCTGGCGGGCTGACGTGATCACATAAACCGCGGGATAAAATACTTTCAGGAAAGAACCCTGTTTGTCCAGGGTTTCAACAGGGTTCCCCGCCAGGTTGAGCACCTTCAGCCCGGACAGTCCCGGTAATTGATTTTTGTCGAGCTTCTCTATCAGATTTTGAGAAAGATCCAAACTTTGCAAAGCACTTTTTTCAGGCGTGAAGGACGATGGAATCCGCCGGAGCCGGTTCCTCGACAAATCGACGATTTGAAGAGAATGGTTTTTTTGAAAAATCCCGTCCGGCAGTCTGCTGATTTGATTGTCGGAAAGAAAGACGGCTTTGAGCTGAGGATTGCCGGAAAACGCATCCGGAGAAATGGAAGACAGTTTATTGCCTGAAACATCAACACGTTTTAAATGAGGCAGGGAAGCCAGCTCTCCTCCGAGTGTGATGATGCGGTTGCGGGCCAAAACCAGGTGCTCCAGATTGGTCAGGCCTGACAGAGCTGATGGATTCAACGCTTCCAGTCTGTTTCCTTCCAGATCAAGCATCCGAAGTCCGTCAAGCCCCGCAAAGTCACCGGCCCGAAGCGATGAAATATCTTTGCCGATGATCTGAAGATATTCAATGTTTGCGAGTTCGTGAACACCGATGAATTGACAGCGCACCGCTCCTCCTGAGCCGGATGTAAACCGCTGCGTGGCGACTTCTTTTTGAATCGCGATTCTGACCGGTTCGGTGCGGCCGCAAATCGATACGACGTCATGGGTAATATTTTCGCCGGCCGCGAAAACGGCTAGAGGACAAAAAGACCAGAACGCCAGAATGAACACGATGAAAACAAGGCGTCCATTTCTATATTTATAATTCATAGGCATGCGGCTTCATACCATATCAAAAAAACGTGAATCAAGATAAATATAACCGGTGGTGCACGTTCATAGATTTGAAACAAAGCGTAAAATGAACGTCCGGCTGTCATCCAGTGCTCCTTTGTCATACCGGCTCCGCATACGCAGGGTAAACATCCGGCGGGCTGTGTGCGCTCGCAAGACCTTTAGGTCTTCAGGGTATATCCGGAAACAAACAACTATAAGGTGGCAGTTGCGCCGGGACATCCCGTTCGCTCAGAATGCCCTGCAACTGCGGCTCTATGGCTCGCTTCAGGCGACGGCAAAACTACTTTTTGTTCATCCGTCTTAAAACTGGCAACCGAAAACCGTGAACCGGAAACCGCATATGCCCATTGCCCGCTCTTTGCGCCTATCTATCCTGAATCAATAAATAATTAATTGACTTGCCATAAAGATTACCTTATTGTTGAGACAAATGTGCATAAATGCATTTAGAAACTGCGGATTGAAAAATGAGTTTGAAAATAAGTATTCCCGAAGAAAAAATTGCATCGTTTTGCAGACACAATCGGATTCGCAAATTATCTTTTTTTGGCTCCGTGTTGCGAGACGATTTTTCGTCTGAAAGCGATGTGGATGTACTGGTGGAGTTTGAACCAAACACGCAGGTAGGGCTGCAATTTTTCAAAATGGAACAGGACCTGTCCGAAATTCTGGGACGTAAAGTCGATTTAAACACTCCTGGATTCTTAAGTAAATATTTTCGTGAAAAAGTCATCGCGGAAGCCGAGGTGCTTTATGACGCAGCATAATGACACCATCCGCCTTCGGCACATGCTCGATTATTCCCGTAAAGCAATAGACATGGTTAAGGAACGCGAGCGCGCTGATTTGACCGCGGACGAAATGCTATCTCTTGCCTTAACCCGGGCCATTGAAATCATCGGTGAGGCCGCGGCAAGAGTAACCCCTGAGTATCAGAAAAATCATCCCTTGATTCCATGGGCCCAAATCATCGGATTGCGCAATCGGCTCATTCACGGCTATGATGCAGTGGATCCGGACATTCTATGGAATATTATTGAGAATGATCTTCCTCCACTGATAGAACAATTAGCAATAGATATAGAACAGAAACAGTAATTACCTATGTTACCCAAACAAAAAACAAACATCACAAAATCCTCCGGCAATGTATTTATCGATTTAAGTTATTCGGAGGATGAGGCAGCTATTTTGCAAATGCGGGCCGACCTGATGACTAATCTGCGAAAATTCATTGCCTTGAAAAAATTGCCCCAGAGAGAGGCAGCAAAAATTTTTGGCGTCAGCCAGTCGCGGGTTTCCGACCTGATCACCGGCAAGTGGGAAAAATTCAATCTGGAAATGCTGATTTCTCTGGCAACCAAGGCGGGCAGGCACATCACTCTGAAAATCGCCGCTTAGAAACAGCACCGCCATACCACCTTTTCCCTCCCTTGATGGGAGGGATTGAGGGAGGGGGCAAACATTTCCTTCATCCTACCGGCAAAGACCGGTCTTGTGCCCCACAGGGGCATATCCGGAAATAAACAACTATAAGGTGGCAGTTGAGCCGGGGCATCCCGTTCGCTCAGAATGCCCTGCAACTGTGGCTCTAGGGCTCGCTTCAGGCGACGGCAA
>CAZDYR010000378.1:0-3034 GCA_964509625.1 uncultured Smithella sp.
GTCCAGGGAAGAGTTGGAAACCGGCATCCTCGTTGCCACCCGGGGCAACCACGGCCTGGCGATGGCCTGGGCGGGGCAATGGTTTCATGTGCCCTGCACGGTCGTCGTGCCGGAAAACAATAATCCGGAAATCAACCGAATCATTGAAAGTTACGGAGCGGAGCTGATCGTTCACGGTGAAGACTTTTATGATGCGCAGTCCTATTGCGAAGAACTGGTGGACAGTGCGGGATACTATTATGTCAAGCAGGGCAACGAACCGGAAATCTTAAACGGCCTGGCGACGATGGGGCTGGAAATTCTGGGAGACCTGCCCGACGTTGATACGGTGATCTGCCCCATCGGGGGCGGCGCCGGTTGCGCCTCGCTGGTGAAGACCATGCGCGCCTTCAATCCTGAAATCGAAATCATCGGCGCCGAGCCGCAAAACGCCCCGTCTTTTTACAATTCCTGGAAAAAGGGTGAAGTCGTGACGCTGGATGAAGCCAATACGATAGCCGATGGCCTGGCGGCCCGCAGTGTTTTTCAACTGCCGTATGTGATCCTCAAAGACACGATTACGGATGTCGTACTGCTTTCCGAAGAAGACATTCTGGAGGGCATCCGGATGGCGCTGGCCGTTACGCACAATCTGGCCGAGCCTGCTGGCGCCGTTTCTTTAATGGCCGCGTATAAGATCAAAGAACGCCTGGCGGGGAAGAAAGTGGTCATGATCATGTCCGGCGGCAACCTGAACATGTCCTATCTTAAAACAGCGATGGGCGGCTGATTCGCATTCCGCCGCCGCATCCCTTTCAGCATATCGGCAAAGTCCGAATCCCGAAAGGGTGGCCCTGTGTCCCGGCAGGGATGCCTCCGTGTGCCCTGAGCCTGCGGGTTCGCTGGAGCGGACTCAAATATTCAGAATGTATCCGGCCGCATGCCCTGCGATCGGTGGCGCCATAAAGTCAGACCGGCTTGTCCCATGATTTAATTTTTTTTGCGATATCTTTTTACGATTCCGCTTCTGAAAGCGCGGCGTGGTCTTTTGAATCCGGACCATGCCATTCGTGAAGATATTTCGTTTGACAACGCTGCGGGCGTAAATTATAATTTAACCAGTTTATCGAGTATTTAACTCTCTTCATTTCCGCGAACGAGTTTTGCCGACCCAGGACAGACGAATAAAAAAGGAGGGGATATGGCTGCCAAAAAATGTCGTCATGCGGAAGGGACGCAGGATTCTGCCGCGTCCATTAAAGCCCTGTCGTGTTTTGTGATGATGGTCTGTTTCCTGCTGCTGGTGTCGGGCTGCGGGAAAAATGCCGCCGAAACCATAGATCATTATGGATTCCAGTATGACGGCCAGCAAGATATTTATGTATCAAAGATAGATACATGGCAGCGGAAAATGGGGTACTCTTCATTCCTGGACTCGTCCGCCGTCTCCTCGGGGATGGTCATAGACTGTGAGCCGGTCCAGTTTGAATATAACGGCAAGCGGTACATGATTGAAATGTGGAAGGGACAATACGATTTATCCACCGGCGCTGAAATCGGGATTTACAGAAAGGCAAGTGCCGCGGCGGCATCGTGGGAATGCGGCGACAATAAGGATATGCTGGACATGTCGTATTCCCTCAAAAAGAACGGGAAGGGAATTTTTAACCGAAGGGGCCACCACTGGTGGCTGACGGGCTTTAAACCGGGCGAATTTTCCAATCCCGAAGATTTAACCATGGATATTGCCATAAATTTCGACAGCCAGCCCGGCATGCTCAATGCGTTCATCAACGGGTTGAAACAAACCGGCTATGACGGCCGTCAGTTGACGGTCGATAAAAATACCATCAGGTTCCGGTTCGGTAAGCCGAAAACTCCGCAACCGATCATTGATCCGGCGACCGTCGCCGACGCCCAGAAGCAAAACAAGTCCTGGGTGGACATGTATGCAAAAGCGAAAAAGGACGCGGGCGTATCCGATAACAGTCCCGCGTCCGTGGACAAAATGATGGGACAGATGCCCGATCTGTTCGCTCATCTTTTGAAGGACAACATGAAAAAATAGGAGGTGCCCTTTTAGATCCGTGTCTCTCGGTGTTTCCTGATGCCCAATTTCCTGATGCGGAAGCTCAGGGTGTTGGGGTGAATGTTGAGCAGTTCGGCGGCTCCGCCCGGACCGTGAATTTTCCCCGACGTTTTCGTCAGCGCCCACTCAATGTGGCGTCGTTCGTTGTCCTGAAGCGTCACAGAAAAATGCTTTGCCTGTGCCGCCGGAGAGTATCCGGTTCCAAGCATCTGCGTAATACGTCCCCGGGAGGAAGCGGCATACCGTTCGACGCAATTCTTCAGCTCGCGTACGTTTCCGGGCCAGTCATATTGCGAAAGTTCGGACATCTCCTGACCGGTCACGGGTCGCGCGGTTTTCCCTGTTTTGGCGGTCTGCACGCTCAGGAAGTAATCAATCAGCACGGGAATATCGTCCGGGCGATCCCGAAGCGGTGGAATGAAAATGGGGAAGACATTGATCCGGTAAAACAGATCCGCACGGAATGTCTTCCTTTTGACTTCCCGCTCCAGGTCGCGGTTGGTGGCGGTGATCAGGCGGAAGTCGGAGTGGAGCGTGTGTTTGCCTCCCACGCGTTCAAACTCC
This sequence comes from uncultured Smithella sp., assembly GCA_964509625.1. Lineage (GTDB taxonomy): Bacteria > Desulfobacterota > Syntrophia > Syntrophales > Smithellaceae > UBA8904. Next base: position 2,633 of record CAZDYR010000378.1, read on the forward strand.
TTTGTTTCCAGAACGCGCAGCAGTCGCACCTGCATATCCGGCGGCAAGTCGCCGATTTCATCAAGAAAAAGGGTGCCCCCGTGGGCTTTTTCAAATCGTCCGATATGGCGGCGGTCGGCACCCGTGAAAGATCCCTTTTCATGACCGAAAAGTTCACTGTAGATCAATTTTTCCGAAAGGGCGCTGCAATTCAGCGTAATGAAAGGTTGGTCTCTACGCCGGGATTGGTCCATAATCGCCCGTGCCGCAAGTTCTTTGCCCACGCCGGTTTCACCCAGGATTAAAACGGTTGTCTCGGCCGGTGCGATTTCAGCGATTTCGGAAAGCACGTTTCGGATGGCATCGCTGTGCCCGATGATGTTTTCACCGTAGAGCGGTTTCCCGTCATCAAATGGCTTTTCA
>CAZDYR010000379.1:0-3015 GCA_964509625.1 uncultured Smithella sp.
GGCAGTATTTCATTGACATGCAATGTGCGTTTCCCTATACTCCCGCGTAATGAATTGCCCGGTCTGATCATGGGATATTGAAAAGCATCAGCGATTCTGATGAACGTTCATTTCAGCTAGTGATCAACCACCTCGCGGCAGGCTGTCGACGAGGGCAAGGAAGGTTCTTGTATCGCAGCTCGTTGTGAAGAACAAACCCTCGTGGGGCTTAAGCAGGATTGAAAGGAACCGGCATTGGATTTTCCAGCAGTTTTGCATAAGAGACCGATCATTGCGGCTTTTAGAAAAATTGAAAGTTTCGTCATTGAAGAACTCGATAACATTGATGTTATCTTGATTCTGGGGGGAAGCATTTTCGATCTGCCCCCTATCGTTAAACTGGCCAGAACATTTAAAAAGATTGTGTTTGTCGATATTGATCTTTTAAAAGGTATTGGAAAAGATGCCGCAGGCATCCGTTTTCTGGCTAAAGAGAGTAAAATAAACGGGATTGTCACAACCCATGGAAACCTCATAAAAAGCATACAGCAAGAGGGTTTATTTGCAATTCAGAGATTGTTTATCCTGGACTCTGAGTCTCTTGCCGGGAGCCTCAACGCCATCAAGAAATCAAATCCGGATGCAGTAGATATCCTGCCCGGTCTGATTCTCCCTAAGATCTTTAAAATAATTAAGACAAAAATTTCGATCCCGATTATCGCCGGAGGCCTGATTACGGAAGAAGACGATATCCGGGAGATCCTTGCTTCGGGAGCAATCGGTATCTCCACCACAGACCATCGCCTTTTCCAATTTTCAATCAACACCCCTTCAGCAGGCTTTCAAGGCATGAAATGAACAAGATTATTTCCCGGCAAGCTGCGGCAAATGAACGCTCGTCGCGCTTAAGCGGGATCAAAAAGCTGAAACAACATCTCTGTCAGATCCTGAGAACCGACGTTTTTCCAAATCTTCCGTCAAAAAGTTGATAGCAAATTGACGTGCTCTAAGACATGTTTTCTATAAAAAACAGTTGACAAAAAAGTTTTTAGTAATATACAGGTTTCGCAGTAGAAAACGTATTCAAATGATTCACATTATAATTTTAGGGTATGAGAATAAAGAGAAAGCCCTAATAGAGGCAAATCACTTTTGTGGTGGTTATCTTTTATTAGGGCTTTGTTATTGGATTAGTAAGATCGGTAAATGAATTTCATAAAAAAGTTCACCATGTACCAGGCTTTCATAAAAAGTTACATCCTGATTCTGTTTTTAGACCTTTTCGTTTAATTAGCTGTGTTTTATGCGAAACAAGAAAGAACAAATCTAGTCGATTCCGGCCAGTGATTCGCCCTTGGAGAGACAATGGACTTAGTTCTCGATGGTATCAGCAAGATCGTTAACGGCGAAATTCATCTCAACAATATTTCTCTCCGAATAGAGAGCGGCGCCACCAATGTTATTTTGGGCCATACCCTGGCGGGCAAGACGTCTCTTTTACGGATCATGGCAGGCCTTGACCGCCCGACGTCAGGCCGCATTCTGCTCGACGGAAAAGACGTTACCGGACTGTTCGTCCGGAAAAGAAGCGTCGCCATGGTCTATCAGCAATTCGTGAATTATCCGTCCATGACGGTCTATCATAATATTGCCTCACCTTTAAAAATGAGCGGCATGCCCGCGGCGGAAATAGATCAGAAGGTCCGCAAAACGGCGGCTACACTTCATATTGATAATTTACTTGAAAGGCTGCCCGCCGAACTCTCCGGCGGCCAGCAGCAGCGCACAGCCATCGCCCGTTCTCTGGTCAAGGATTCGGAACTGCTGCTTCTTGACGAACCTCTGGTCAATCTGGATTATAAACTGCGGGAAGAACTACAGGTGGAACTTCAGGACATCTTTAAAGCACGCAGTGCCATTGTTGTCTATACCACCACTGAACCGTCGGAAGCGCTGATGCTGGGCGGCAATATTGTCGTTATGGATGAAGGACGTGTTTTGCAGACAGGCTCCACGCCGCACGTTTACCATCACCCGGCTAACACCCGTGTCGCCCGGGTATTCAGCGATCCGCCGATTAATTTTTTGCCGGGTGTCGTGACCGGAGGCCGGGCCCGCCTGGGGCGGGACATCGATATTCCCATGGAGGGCCATTTGAAGGCCGTTCGGGAGGGGAAATATATTTTCGGCGTCCGCCCGAATCACCTTTTTCTGACCAACGGCAACGCCGACAATGCTGAAATCCGCGTCAAAGTCACCCTGGCCGAAATCAACGGCTCGGAAACATTTATTCATGTCACCCACGGCGACAATGACCTGGTGGTCCAGGAGGACGGCATTCATCCGCGGCCCATTGGATCGGAAATATCTGTTTACGTAAACCCCTGTTGTTTTTTTGTATATAACGAAGCGGGGCATCTGCTGGCATCTCCCGCCCTGCGAGAATAATTCAGGAGTCCGTTATGGCTCAAATTGAATTTCACGATGTGGCCCACAGTTATCTGCGCCACCCTCAGAAAGACGCAGACTACGCCATCAAAACCATACAACACGTCTGGAACGACGGCGGCGCGTACGCTTTACTGGGACCTTCCGGCTGCGGAAAGACAACGCTGCTGAATATTATTTCCGGCCTGGTGACTCCCACCAGGGGAAGCATCCTATACGATGGCAGGGATGTCACGACGCTGCCGCCGGAGAAACGCAATATCGCCCAGGTTTTTCAGTTTCCGGTTTTGTACGACACCATGACGGTGTATGATAATCTGGCTTTCCCTCTGAGAAACCGGCATGTCGAGCAACATGCCATTGACCAGAGAGTTCGTGAAGTTGCTGAAATTCTGGATTTAACGTCCTTTCTCCAGGAAAGAGCATCCGGTTTAGCCGCCGATGCCAAACAAAAAATATCCCTGGGAAGAGGACTGGTGCGCAGTGATGTCGCAGCCATTCTTTTCGACGAACCTCTAACCGTGATTGATCCGCACCTCAAATGGCAGCTTAGGCGTAAGCTTAAAGAAATTCATGAGCGGCTCAAAC
>CAZDYR010000380.1:0-2595 GCA_964509625.1 uncultured Smithella sp.
CGCAAAAGACAGAATTTTCATGAACAAATCGGTTTCATGGAAGGTCTCTTCACCGGCAAAATACCCGAGGTCCTGGCCTTGACGGACAAATCCCGTGAGGCATTTCTCAAAGCGTTCCATCAGGCCGTCGGAAACGACAGGACAAATTACATTGCAGCCATCCAGAGCCTGCCGGCGGAGATTTCATCAAAAGGCGTTCTATGGTTGAACCACGTGGTCGATACCCTCGTTCAAAAAGCGTCGCAGGCGCTGCCGTCGATGGGTTTATTTAAAAAATAACAGGATCATAAAGTGATTCACAGATATTGAATCGCAACAGAAAGGAGAAAAAAATGGGCAAATTATTCGGAACGGACGGGATTCGAGGGGAAGCCAATCGCTATCCAATGAACGCGGCCATTGCCTTCGGCGTCGGACAGGCCGTCGCGCACTTGTTTAAAAAAGATAAACACCGGGCCCATATCATCATTGGAAAGGATACGCGCCTTTCCGGCTACATGCTGGAGAGTTCCCTGGAAGCGGGCATCACGTCCATGGGAGGCTATCCTTACCTGGTCGGCGTGCTGCCCACCCCGGGAATCGCCTTTATCACCCAAAGCATGCGGGCTGACGCGGGCATTGTCATTTCCGCTTCCCACAATCCTTTCCAGGACAACGGTCTTAAAATTTTCGGCGGCGACGGTTTTAAACTGACCGATGAAGAGGAAGATTCCATTGAAGATCTGATTTTGAACAAAAAACTGTCCGACTTGCTGCCCAGTGCCGGCGGCATGGGCAAAGCGGAGCGCATCGATGACGTGAAAGGGCGTTACATTGTATTTTTGAAAAATTCTTTTCCCCGCAATCTCTCCATGGAGGGAATGAAAATTGTCCTGGACACCGCCAACGGCGCCACCTACAAAGTCGCCCCGGACGCCTTCACTGAATTGGGTGCCGATTTGGAAGTCATCCACAATACGCCCAACGGCGTCAACATCAATGACAAATGCGGATCACAGCATACGCAGGACCTCCGCAAAAAGGTTTTGGAAAGCGGCGCGGCCATCGGCCTGGCCTTTGACGGGGATGGAGATCGCCTGATTGCCGTGGATGAAAAGGGCCATGAGATCACAGGCGATCAGATTTTGATTATTTGCGCCAATATTTTGAAAAAAGAAGGCAAACTGAAAAACGACCTTCTGGTGAGCACGGTGATGAGCAATCTGGGGCTGCGCATGGCCTGTAAAAAGTACGGGTTTAAACATCATGCCTCCAAGGTTGGCGATCGCTACGTGTTGGAAGATATGTTGCGCATGGGGTCCATTATCGGCGGCGAGGAAGCGGGGCACATGATCTTCCTGGATCACCATACGACCGGAGACGGCATTATCGCCGCCATGCAGCTCGTCGCTGCCATGGTCAAAGAAGGCAAACCGCTTTCCGAACTGGCGCGCATGATGGATATTTTCCCGCAGAAACTGATCAATGTGGACGTCAAAAACAAGCCGGACATTGACAAGGTTCCCAAACTCGTGGAAGCCATCAAACAGGTGGAAAAAGAGCTGGGCGAGGAAGGCCGCGTTCTGGTCCGGTATTCCGGAACACAGAACATGTGCCGCGTCATGGTGGAGGGACCGTCCGATGCCGTGACGGCGAAGTATTGTCAGCAGATCGCCGATATCGTGAAAAGCGAATTGGGATAACCCGAAGGAGACAGATCGTTATGGGCATTACCGTTTTTGTCACGAAAGACTTTGCGCACATGAGTGAAGTGGCGGCGGGCATCGCCGTCAGAAAAACCGCCGACCTTCTTAAGAATAAAGACAACGCCGTCCTGGGTCTGGCCACGGGGAATTCCCCTACGGGCATGTACAAGCATTTTGCCCGCGCAGCCAATGGCGGAAAGATTGACGCAGGCCGGATCCGCACGTTCAACCTCGACGAGTATGTCGGCCTGCCCGGCGACAATATTCAGCAGCGGGTCATCCATCCGGAAAGCTACGCGTACTTCATGATTCAGGAACTTTTCAGCCATCTCGATAAAAAGTTCATTGAAACCCGCGTGCCCTATGGATCGCTCATCGATCAGAAAATCCTGATCAGGGAATTGAAGGAAAACAAAAACGACTGGGAATTCAAAGGCGCGGACGCGGGCAAATCGATCGCCATTAAAGCCAGACCCCAATCAGACTATCTCGCCTGGGTCAAAAGGGACATTCTCGACGGTTACGCGCGCAAGATCAAAGCGGCCGGCGGCATCGACCTTCAGGTCATCGGCGTGGGCGGACGCGGCCATGTGGCTTTCCACGAATCGGGCATCCCGTTTTCGGGCAGTTTAGTCTTGCTGGTCAAGCTCGATGACAACACGATTGCCAACGCCGTCGCCGACGGGCATTTCAAAACCAAAGCCGATTCGCCGCAGTATGCCGTGAGCATGGGCGCCGAACTGGTTTATCAGGCAAAAACCGTTTTACTTCTGGCCAACGGCCCGCGCAAGACGGAATCCGTGACCCGTTCGCTCCTGGGCGAGATCACCCCTGAAATTCCCATCTCTTACGGACAGATCTACGCCAGACAGGGCGGCGAATTGATTTATGTCATCGATCGTGTGGCCGC
>CAZDYR010000380.1:2605-3007 GCA_964509625.1 uncultured Smithella sp.
AAAGAACATGGCGTAAAACGCCACTTTCAACGCCGTTAAAAACGGCAGGGAATTCGACGTGAAAAACACAAAATTCATATTTGTTACCGGCGGCGTTCTTTCATCTCTGGGCAAGGGATTGGCGGCGGCGTCCATATCGGCGCTTCTGGAATGCCGCGGTTTGAAAGTCACCAATCAGAAACTCGATCCCTACATCAATGTCGATCCCGGAACGATGAGCCCGTTTCAGCACGGGGAAGTCTTCGTCACGGACGACGGCGCGGAAACGGATCTGGATTTGGGCCATTACGAGAGGTTTTCATCGACGCGCATGGGCAAGCGCAACAATCTCACGACCGGCCAGGTTTATTTTCCGTGATCAGCAAGGAGAGACGCGGGGACTACCTGGGCAAAACCGTACAG
>CAZDYR010000381.1:0-2996 GCA_964509625.1 uncultured Smithella sp.
TACTACGGCTATACAAAAGAGGAGTTACTGAGTAAAAAGATTACGGACATCAACACGCTGAACCCGGAAGAGCTTCGGGAGGAAATGAACAGGGCCAGGCTGGAACAGCGCAATCATTTTTATTTTCAGCATCGTCTGGCGAGTGGCGTCGTGAGGCCTGTAGAGATTTTTACCGGTCCGGTGGAAGTGGGCGGCAAAAGTCTGCTCTATTCCATCATCCACGACATCTCCGAGCGCCGGGAAGCGGAAGAAGCCCTGCGTGCCAGCGAGGAAAAGTACCGGACCATCATCCAGAGCATGGTCGACGCGTATTATGAAAGCGATTTGAACGGCCGGTTCACTTTCGCCAACGAAGTGACCTGCGCCACGCTCGGTTATCCGCCGGCCGAACTGCTCCGGCTGGACTATAAAAAATTCACAACACCGGAAACCGGCAGGAAAGTAAGAGAGGTCTATCAGCAAACATTTAAAACCGGAATCCCCACCACCCTGGTGGACTATGAAATTATCTGCCGGGACGGAACCGTTCGCACGCATCAGTTGAATGTCGCGCTGATGAGAGACGCGTCAGGAAAACCGATCGGTTTTAGATCCGTGTCCCGGGATATCACCGAACGCAAACGCGCGGAGGACGCCCTCCGAAAAAGCGAGGAACAGTACAGAAGCCTGGTTGACAATATGCAGGATGCCGTCTTCCGTGCTGACTTGGAAGGCACCATCTTATTCACGACCCCTTCGGCGGCGCGTATTCTCGGCACGCCGTCCGTGGAAGACATTATCGGTCTCAATATCGCCAATGATTTCTATTACGCGCCGGAGGAGTCCTACAAACATATGGAAATCATGGGGCGGCGAGGGCAGCTTTCGCAGTTTGAGATTACTCTCAAGCGGCGGGACAACGGCAAACCGGTTATGGTGTCGGCCAACATCCAGTTCACATATGACCAGCAGGGAAATATTGTCGGAATTGAAGGCGTCTACAGTGACATCACCAAACGTAAACTGGCGGAAGCGGCGCTTAAAGAAAGCGAGCAGAAACACAAGTTTCTCACCGAGAACATGAACGATGTCGTCTGGACGATGAATATGGATCTGCGTACAGTCTACGTCACCCCTTCGATTGAAACGGTCCTTGGATTCACCCAGGAAGAACGCCTGCGTCAAAGCGTCAATGAACAACTGACGCCGAACTCATTGTCCACGGTTACGGAAATTATGGCCAGAGAACTGGCTGCCGAAATAAAAGGTGACAATAATCCCCATCGAAGTGTGACGCTGACGCTGGAATTTTATCATAAAAACGGTTCTACCCGCTGGCTGGAGACGATCGTCAGCGGGATACGCAATGACCAGGGCGTATTAACCGGATTTTACGGCGTGTCCCGGGACGTCACCGAACGCCGTCAGGCGGAAGAGGCTCTGCGGACCAGTGAAGAAAAATACCGGACTATTCTGGAAAATATCACGGAAGGATATTTCGAAAGCGATACCCAAGGCCACTTCTCCTTTGTCAACGACGCCGCCTGCGCGATGACCGGATACGGCAGAGAGCAGCTGCTCAAAATCCATTACAGGGAATTTACAACGCCGGAGACCAAAAAAAGAATGGAAGTGGCTTACCGTCGCGTTTTTCAAACCGGTTTGCCCATCAATCTGGATGATTATGAAATCGTGCGTCAGGACGGCAGCATCCGCACCCATCAGTTGAGCATCAGCTTGATGAAAGATGCGGCGGGCAATAAAACCGGTTTCCGCTCCGTCGCCAGAGATATCACGGAAAAGAAAAAGGCGGAGGAGGAACTGCGACGGAGCGAACAGAGAATCCGGGCGCTTTTCGAAAATATGCCGGTGCCCACCCTGGTCTGGAAAGGGGATCAAAACAAGCTGATCCTGACGGAATTCAACGAGGCGGCGCTGCAATATACCAACGGTAAAATTATTGAAAAGGCCGGTAAAACACCCGAAGAAGCGTTTGCGAACACGCCGCATATCGCCTTCGACATGCATCAATGTTTTGCTTTACGATCGAACATCGAAAAAAGTTTCTGGTTCAATGACGGCGGCGCGCACGAAAATAAATATGTGACCATCAAATACGCCTTTGCGCCTCCGGATAATGTTATTATGCATATCATCGATACCACCGCGCAAAAGCGGGCCGAAGAAAACCTGAAATACATCAGCGTCCACGACGCTTTAACAGGCCTTTACAACCGCTTCTACTCCGACGCCGAAATCACCAGAATCAGCGCCAGCCGCCTACGTCCCGTCAGCTTTATCGTCATCGACCTGAATGACCTGAAAATGGTCAACGACCGGAAAGGCCATGCCGCGGGCGATCTCTACATTAAAAACACGGCGGCCCTGCTTAAGCAGACGTTCCGCCCGGAAGACATGATCGCCAGAGTCGGCGGTGATGAGTTTATTGTTATGCTGCCGCTGGTTGACGAAAACACCTGCATTCAGGCGCTGGAACGTCTGAAGGACAATCTGGCCCGATTTAACCTGGACGCGGATCAACCCATCAGCATGGCAATCGGTTTTGCGACCACCCATACGGGTGACAACGTGAATGCGGTCATTGCCGAAGCCGACAGCATGATGTACGAGGAAAAAGCCAGGATGAAGACCGCGCTCAAAACCATGGCCGGCGGTTGATTATTTCCGCAGCTTCTGGACCTGATACCCCTGCCTGCGCAGAAGATCGACAACGCTTTCGGTACCGGCCAGATGAGCCACGCCGACGATGACCATGGTATTGATACTCCCGTTGATCAGGGTTTCAATCTTCTTCGTCCATTTTCTGTTGCGGTCGACAATCAGCGCTGAATACAACTGCGGATAATTTTTTAGCTCACGCAGATTAAACGCCTCAATGCCGGCCTCATCACCGGTCCGCCAGGCGTTCAGAATGCCCGCCACTTTACTGTCCAGCCGCCAAAGGTCATCGATGGTTTCGCTCAGCTGTTCATTGCCCATGCTGCCATCCATTAAGC
>CAZDYR010000382.1:0-2986 GCA_964509625.1 uncultured Smithella sp.
GTGCTTCAGCCGGGAAACTCCCGCCAACCCGACTGCATCTGCATCTGCTGCGGCTGCTGCTGCGGCGTTCTGACCACTGCCAAAAAACAGCCCCGCCCCGCCCGCTTTTTTGCGACCAACTATTATGCGCGAATTGATCCGGCCTCGTGCACCGGCTGCGGCATCTGCGTAAAACGCTGCCAGATGGGCGCGATCATTCCGGCAGGAAAAACGTGCCGGGTGGATCCGGACCGTTGCATCGGATGCGGCCTGTGTGTTACAAAATGCAAACCCAAAGCCGCGGGCCTTGTTAAAAAAGATAAAACGACCGCACCGCCTTTGAATACCGAACTTTTGTACCTCCGCATCCTGGCCGAAAGAGCCGGGAAGAAAAAGATGATGATTAACATGCTGCGAATGCTTATGGGGAAACCCCTGTGAAAGAGACATCTCCGCTGATTCTGCTACTGGTTTTCATTCGTGACTGCCGCCTGCTGTGGGACGTTATGGGACCGATTTATAACCGCCGAATCCATGGTGCGATTGCCGGGCTCTATGACCACATCGCCCGGGAGATGACCTCGCCGGACTTCTCCCGGATTCTCGACGTGGGCTCAGGTCGCGGATACATTTCACTTGAGGTGGCAAAAAACAACCCCAAAGCAAAGATCACAGGAATCGATTACTCCCCCATGCAGGTCCGGGAGGCCGAGAAACACCGACGGGAAAGAAACATTCCCAATTGTTCCTTTTTAAAGGGCAACGCCATGGAGATCCGGTTTGATGATGAAACGTTTGACGCGGCCGTCAGCATCGGATCGATCAAGCACTGGCCGGACGCCCTGCGGGGCCTTCATGAAATTTACCGGATTCTCAAGCCCGGCAGCCTTCTGATCGTGTCGGAAACCGACGGCGGCGTGTCGGATGAGGACATCCGGCGGTTCATGAGACGGTTTAAAGTCTGGTTTCTTCCCGACCGGCTGCTTTTCTGGGGGCTGCGCAACGTGATCTTCGGTCAAAGCCATACACAAGAGTCCCTTGCGGACCTGATCCGGAGAGCAGGGTTTGGGGCTATTGAGTGCAGGCGGGTGGCCGAATGCCCTTACATTATTTTAACGGCCAGAAAATAATCAACCTGCTTCAATTTATTCTATTTTCAAATCAAGATGATACCACGGCGGCAAGGAGGAGGCTCCGGAAGCGTATAAATTATACGCTGAGGACGCTGACGACCACCTGAAGGTGGCACGGCAACGCCAACAAAGGCAGCGCTTGATTTGGATTGGAATCAGATCTTGGAAAATCCGTTTTCCAAATCGGAAATAATGTCTTCCACATCTTCAATGCCGACAGCCAGGCGGAAAAGATTATCCACAATCCCCAGTTCGTAGCGCTCATCCCGGGTGTAGCGGTAATAAGTTACCGTCGCCGGATGCGTGATCAGCGTTTCCACGCCGCCCAGGCTGGGCGCGATGTAAATCATCTCCAGGGAATCCATGAACCGCTTGGCTGCATCCAGATCTCCCTTGACCGTGAACGTGACGACGCCGCCGCCGCCCTTCATCTGCGCCTTTGCGATATTATAATGGGCATGGCTTTTTAAGAAAGGATAATAGACATGCTCTATCTTGGGATGCTTTTCCAGATATTCAGCGATTTTGAGGGCGCTTTCGTTTTGTGTCTTCACCCGCAGCGGAAAGGTCTTTAGCCCGCGCAAAAGCAGATAGCAGCAATGCGGGTCGATCACGCCGCCCATCGACTTGTGCAGTTCCCGCACTTTATTGACCAACTCTTTCTTTCCTAAGAGCACACCGGCCAGAATGTCATTGTGCCCCGCCAGATACTTGGTGCCGCTGTGAATCACCAGGTCAATGCCGTAATCGAGCGGTCGCTGGTTGAAAGGCGTGGCGAATGTCGAATCAATGATCGTCAGCACCTTATGTTTGTCGCCGATTTGCTTGAACTTGACCATATCAAACACATTGAGGTAAGGGTTGGTCGGAGATTCCGAAAAGATAAAACGTGTATTCTTTTTGATGGATTTGTCCATGACTTCATAGTCACCAAACGGCACGATCGTGCATTCGATGCCGAACCGTTTCAGATACGTTCTGCAGAATTCGAGCGTACGGCCGTAGCAATCGTCCGTGATGACAATGTGATCGCCGGACTGAACCAGGGCCAGAATGGTGGTGGTAATCGCCATCATGCCCGAAGAAAACATCAGCGCGTCTTCCGCGCCATCGAGTTCCGCCAGGCGGCGCTCAGCCACTTTTTCAGTGGGATTGCCGTATCGTCCGTATTCATAACGCTTTTTGGCGTTTTTCGTGTAGGCTTCTATTTCTTTGCTGTCCTTGAAGGCGTACGTGGAGGACTGAACAATGGGCGTCGTGATGGAATCCGCGTAACGCTCCCTTTCTTCTCCCGCATGGATGGATTTTGTAAAAATGGATCTTGCTTTTTCCCTGTCTTTCCCTTTCATGGCGTCCTTTCAGTCAGGTAAATGATTTATTGAATAATAACCTGCTATTGATGAGTGCAGTATAAAAAGAAGGATGAAGTATGTCAATCAACATTTTTGAGGCCTCGTCCTCAAGCGGGTATTGACATTTTCCGGATTAATCTCTAAGTTTAAGAAAAAATAGAAGGATATCAAGTTATGCCTATATATGAATTTGAATGCGACAAGTGTAAAAAACAGTTTGAAGTGGTCACGCTGAGTCTCAGTGAAAAACCCAATGCGGTCTGTCCGAAGTGCAAATCAAAAAAAGTCCATAAACTGGTCTCCCGGGTAGGCAAGGGCAAATACGGATCGCTTCGTTCCGGGGGATCCGCTTCGACGGGCGCTCCTGCAAGTTCCGGATGCTCGTCGTGCTCTTCGACCAATTGTTCGTCCTGCGGTCATTAACATCAAGAATTCGCCAGTCATTTTACAATCTTTTTATTTTTTTGACTGGCGTATTTTCCAAATCAAGGTATAATAACCATCATGTGCAAGAACTCTTCC
>CAZDYR010000383.1:0-2985 GCA_964509625.1 uncultured Smithella sp.
TCAACGAACCGATGATGCTGGTGCATTACAAACTCAAATCCGGTGACTTTTTCTCGGATATGGGTGCGGGGCTTGAAATGTTCATGAAGGGCAAGATTGCCCTGGTGTCACCCAAAACAAAAGACATGAAATCGGTCAAAGGTATTTTTGAGAAAACGCAAAGCAAATGATGAAATTTTCGCGTCCGGTCCTCAGGGACCCGATGCGTTGAAGTAATGAGTATTAAAAGGAGGCCACTCTCTTGAAAGTTTCGTACTATCCGGGCTGCTCGCTGCACGCGACGGGAAAAGAATATGATCAGTCGATGAAGGCCGTAAGTAAGGCCCTCAACATCGAACTCAAAGAAGTTGATGATTGGTCCTGCTGTGGCGCGTCGTCCGCGCACAGCACTAACTTTGATCTGTCAGTCGCACTTTCAGCACGCAATCTTATCAATGCCGAAAAAGACGCGATGGATGTTATGGTGCCCTGCGCCGCCTGCTTCAACCGCTTCAAAATGGCGGAGCATCATTTAAAATCCGACAAGGATCTCAAAGCGAAAATCGAAGGTGTGGTCGGCGCCAAATATCAGGGCGGGATCAGTATCCGCAACCCGATTGATATCATTTACAATGAAATCGGCATCGACGCCTTGAAGGCAAAAGTCGTCAAACCGATAGCGGGCCTGAAGCCGGTTTCCTATTACGGGTGTCTGCTGCTTCGTCCGCCGGAAGTCTGCGAATTTGAAAATTATGAAAATCCTTTCATGCTCGACAAAATGATGGGCGCCCTTGGTGCGGACGTAAAAAACTGGTCTTACAAGACCGATTGCTGCGGCGGCTCTCTGTCGATCAGTAAATCGGCGATCGTTGTGGACATGTGCGACAAGCTGATGAGCGCGGCCCGCGAAGCCGGGGCCAATTGCGTGGTCACCGCGTGTCCGCTGTGTATGGCCAACCTGGACATGCGGCCCAGTGCCAACATGAAACTGCCGATCTTTTATTTTACGGAACTGATTTCGCTGGCCCTGGGGCTTGACGGGTCAAAGGAAACGTTTAAATCGCATATGACGGATCCTCAGCCTCTGTTGAGCCAGTTGCGGTTGATTTAGAGTTAGCTGATTAAACCCGACGCTTATGCAAATGTAACGTCGGATAAAATAATGAATTAGGGACAATTATGGAAAAACGTTTGATCAAAAAAGATGCACTAGCGGGCATTGCCAAAAAAATGGCCGGAGATTTACTGGTTTGGGCGCCGGTAAAGAGAGAAGACAACGTTCTTTTTGAACCGCTGGGGAAAAGCGACGATCCGTTCTTCGCCTATCTGAATTCCAAAAACGCGCCCAAAAATGTTTTCTTCCCGCACACGGAAACCCTGATGAAATACACGCGAACACCGAAAGGCATGGCGTTTTCCTCAGAGGTGAATCAGGCTGATCAATCGGTGCTTTTCGGCGTGCGCCCCTGCGATGCGCACAGCTTTGCGCTCCTGGATAAGCTTTTTGACCAGGAAAAATATAAAGACGGATATTACGTAAGCAAGCGGCAAAACAACACGGTGATCGCCATCGCCTGCGTGAAGCCGCCTTATGCCAGCTGTTTTTGCACGTCGGTGGACGGCGAGCCCGTCGGTTCTGAAGGCGCGGACATTCTGCTCACCGATATCGGCGGCGATTATCTGGTGGAATTTGTCACGCCCAAGGGAGAAAAACTGGCCAAGTATTTCGGTGATGCCAAGGCCGATGCCGCCGCCGACGCTAAAAAAGCGGAAGTGGCAGCCAAAGCCAAAGCGGCTATTACCTCCAAGATTCCCGCTCATGAAGTCAAGCCGATTCTGGATAAGAATTTCGACAATCCCTTCTGGAATACGATTCACGGCAAGTGTCTGGCCTGCGGAACCTGTACATTTATGTGTCCCACCTGCCACTGCTTTGATATCAGCGACGAAGTAAAAGGATCAGACGGTATCCGCATCAGGTCCTGGGATTCCTGCATGTTCCCGCTTTTCACCAAGGAGACATCGGGTCATAATCCCCGGTCATCGCAGAAGGAAAGATGGCGTCAGCGCACGATGCACAAATTCAAATATTATGTGGACATGTTCAACGCCATTTCCTGTGTCGGTTGCGGCCGCTGCGTCATGTCTTGTCCCGTAAATATTGACATCCGTAAAGTAGTAGAAGATATCTCAAAATTATAATCAGGGAGTTCGTAATGCAAAACCCGTATATTCCTTATCCCGTTGTAGTGGATAAAATCATTACTGAAGTCGATACCAAAGACATCAAAACGTTTCGTTTCAAGTTTGTGAATCCTGAGGACGAACAGAAATACGCCTATATTCCAGGTCAGTTTGGTGAGCTTTCCATATATGGCAAAGGCGAATCGCCGATCGGTATCGCTTCTTCTCCGACGCAAAAAGGCTATGTCGAATTCACAGTGCAGAAAGCCGGTGTCGTGACTTCAGCCCTTCATGAGATGGAGGAAGGTGAAGTGATGGGAATCCGCGGTCCGCTGGGCAATTCCTGGCCGCTGGAATTTCTGGAAGGGAAAAACATTGTCATCGTTGGCGGCGGTTTCGCTTTCACAACGCTTCGTTCCCTCATTAATTATATGATATACGGCGACAACCGCAAACGGTTTGGCAACATCACCGTCATTTACGGCGCCAGAAATCCCGGGTTGCTGCTTTATAAAGATGAATTGATTGAATGGCAAAAACGAAGTGATTTGAATATCAATGTCACGGTTGATAAGGGCGACGCAACCTGGAAGGGCCGGGAAGGTTTTGTTCCCGCTGTCTGCAAGGACGTGGCACCCAGCAAGGAAAACGCCGTGGCGGTGATCTGCGGTCCCCCTGTTATGATCCGGTTCACGCTTCCGGTTTTCTTTGAACTCGGTTTCTCCAAAGAGAACATTATTACTTCACTGGAAATGCGCATGAAATGCGGTATCGGCAAATGCGGCCGCTGCAATGTCGGCAGCAAGTATGTCTGCAAGGACG
>CAZDYR010000384.1:0-2979 GCA_964509625.1 uncultured Smithella sp.
CCGCAACCTGCTGATTACAAATCAGCTGCTCTACCGATTGAGCTACGCCAGCAAAACATTATAATTTTCAAATACTTCGCACAAAATAAGCCATAATTTAAACGCAAAACAGCACCTACACTGACTCGTGCGAATTGCGGACTTTAATTTTTATGGCTGTTTTTGTCAAGTAAATTTTTAATTTATTTCAAAAAACATTCAGGGAAACAACAGAGAGAGTCTAATCTTTATCGCTAAAATAATCTGCCGAAAAAATATATATCTCCGTTTCTTTATCCTTCCATGCTTTGGGCGGCAAACCGGCTTTATAACAAGTCTCTTTCAGAAAATTCTCCCTGTCCCAGCCGTATTCGATCGCCACCTGCGGCAAAAGCAGACCCGAATTATAACCCCGAACAATATACAGACCATGTTTCCCGACTTCAATATCATCAATATTTGAAATCCTTCGCAGAGGACTTAAAACAGATATCTCAAAATTCAAGTCCCGGATCTCTTCTCCCTTAACGGACGGGAAGCGTGGGTCATGAAATGCCGCTGCAACCGCCATTTCCTGCACAGTGTCACCCAGAGGCTCGACCGCTTTGATATAGCCGATACAGCCGCGCAGGAGTCCCCGTTTCTTTAGTGTGACAAAGGCGCCTCTTTTTTCCTTAAGGATCGGCGACTCCATTGTTAACTTTGGCAATTCCCTGTTGCTTGCTTTCGCGATAATCGCTCTTTTGACTATTTCCAAAAGAGTCTTTTTGTCCTGATCTGTTAAGTCCATTTTCCCCTCTGTTTTTTATCGATAAAAAACGGCTGAAGTATAACCCACAACTGAACTTTTATCTCCCGTAACATCTCCGGAATTTGCATATTTCAGAAGCAACGAATGATAAGCGCCCATTTTTTTTACGGCAAGCATCATCGCCGCCATGGGTCCACCACCGCAGGCCTCGGTTGTATCATGCGCCAAATTCCTTAAGAGCGTTTCAGCATCTCCATCCTGAATACTGCCAATTGCAACCCCATCGAGTTGGTTTGCTTTTTTATAATCATAGAAATGAGAAAGATCCGTACTGGCAACAAGCAGCACATGGCGATCTTTAGCCACGCGATAAATCACATCCGCCAGCTCCCGGCAGACTGCATCGTTTTGATCCCCCATCACTAACGGGATAAAGGAAAAACTCCCCAGTGCGACTTGCAGGAAAGGAAGCTGAATTTCCAGGGAATGTTCCTGATCATGGGCGGCAGGAAGATCGATAATGATTTCACTTTGGCGCTTCATTTCTCCGGCGATTTTTTCATCGACAGAAACCACACCCAGTGGTGTTTCGTAACCGCCCTGACTATATATGGATATGCCGTGAAAAGCAACCCTGTGACTGGGGCCGATCAGGATGACCGCGTCATATTTTTTACCGTAAACCAGTTTATAAGCATGGGCGGCTACCTGACCTGAATAAATATAACCGGCATGAGGCACGATTAAACCGATGACATCTCCCTGAATTGCTCTGTCTGGAACATTTTGGATATACCGGTTAATATCACTTTTCAGAATGGAAGGATTTCCAGGATACCAGGAACCGGCTATAACTGATTTTCTTAACTTTCCCATACGTTCATCTCTATTTATAATGCCAGATTGTTCCATGTTGACTATCTAATACTTCGATACCGAGCCCAGCCAGTTGATTTCTCAGCAAATCCGCTTCCTGCCAAAGACCTGCCTTTCTGGCCGTTTCTCTTTTTTGGATGAGATCGGTAATATCCTGGCTGTGTGTTTGCGTTCCGAAACTCATGACCCCTATGATTTCATTTACTTTTTCAAGAGCTCTAATAATTTTCCCTGCATCCGTCCGGCTGATTTTCCCCTCTGCCAAAGGAGTGTTGATCTTACCTATAAACTCAAAAAATGCCGCTAATGCACCGGAGATGTTCATGTCGTCATCCAGGGCCTTTTCGAAATCGTGATGAAGATCATAAATTACCTGATCGGTATCAGGAAAATTTTGCGTATTACCGTCAATCGTGCAGAGCCGGTGAACAAAAGTGTCAATTTTCTTTACGGTATTTTTTGCGACCCGCAAGGCTTTTTCCGAATAACTGATCGGTTTGCGGTAATTCATTCCAAGCAGGAAAAAACGGATATCCCTGCCGCCATATCCATTTTTCTTCAGATCATCAATCGTTACTGCATTATTCAGCGAGCGGGACATTTTTCGTCCATCCACCAGAATCAACTCGGCGCTAATCCAGTAGGTTGCGCCGCTATGTCCGGAAAATGCCTTGTTGATCGCGACCATATTTTCACAATGTGGAAAAGTCTCGTCGGTCCCGCTGATGTGAATATCATAGGCCATACCCAAATATTTTTGAGAAATAGCCGCGCATTCCAGATGCCAGCCCGGACGAATATTGCCCCACTTCGTCTTGTGATAAATTCCTCTTTTCAATTCTCCCAAACCGGCTCTTTTCAAAAGCGCAAAATCAGCCGGACTGTCTTTCTCATAGTCGTCAAGATCAACGGATTTTCTCAGTCGGGTTTTTGTCAAATCGATATTGGAAAGAAGACCGTAATCAGACAGTTTGGAAATATCGAAGTAAACAGAACGCAGTTTTTCGTATGCATAGCCTTTATCGACCAGTTTTTCGACAATCTTGAGCATGGCGTCAAAATTTTCGGAAGCTTTTACATAAATATTGTCCTCGCGTATATTTAAAAAACGGACATCGTCCAGAAAAATCTGCAAATACTTATCGGAATAATCCACAAGGTCCATCGCTGCTTTTTCCGAACCACGAATGGACTTATCTGTAAAATCAACAATGTCTAAAACATGTTTAACTTTGTAGCCTTTTGACTCCAGATAACGGCACAGCAAGTCCGACACCACCAGCCGTCGGTAATTTCCCAGATGGGGTGCATCATGCACCGTCGGCCCGCAAGTGTGCATCAGCACTTCTTCCGATTTCAGCGGGCGAAACAAC
>CAZDYR010000385.1:0-2977 GCA_964509625.1 uncultured Smithella sp.
ATGATAACTTAACAAATCAGAAATCTATTCCTTAATAAGAAAGGATTTTCAACTATGCCGGTTTTCCTCTGGGAAGGAACAACAAAAAAAGATGAGGTAAAAAAAGGTGAAATAGAAGCTGTCGATGAAGCGACAGCGCGAACGATTTTAAGACGGCAGGGATTTAAGTCCGTTGATGTTCGGCAAAAACCGAAGGATCTGATGGAGTATCTTCCTTTCCTCGCAGGGCGTGTAAAAGAAAAGGATGTAGTTGTTTTTTGCCGGATTTTTTCCACGATGATTAATGCCGGCTTGCCGCTCATTCAATGTCTGGAGCTGTTGGCTCAGCAGGAACAAAATAAAGCATTCGCTAAAATTATTCGTACCGTTAAGGATGACATCGAAGGCGGAACCAGCCTGACGGATGCACTTAAAAAACATCCCAAAGTCTTTGATGAGCTTTTTGTGAACCTGATTGCTGCCGGCGAAGCAGGCGGTATTCTGGATGTCGTCTTGGGGCGACTTTCCAATTATCTGGAAAAAGCATTGAAACTGAAAAGAAAAGTTAAAAGCGCCATGACCTACCCATTAGCAGTGCTCGTAATTTCTTTTGCGGTCGTAGCTTTACTGCTGATTAAAGTTATTCCCGTCTTTCAGAAAATGTTTGAGGGTGCTGGAACAGAGCTTCCCGGACCTACGGCAATGGTTATTGCAATGAGCCAATTTGCGCAGGATTATTGGTGGGCCATTCTTGGCGTGATCTTTATCTTGATGATTGTTTTTCGTCAAATTTATAAGACAAAGAAGGGTCGTTGGATGATCGATTCAGCACAGCTTCGAATGCCGGTTCTGGGGCCTGTTTTTCGAAAAGTAGCTGTGGCCAAATTCTCGCGAACCATGGCGACCATGATGAGTTCCGGTGTCCCGATTCTGGAAGGTTTAAATATCGTCAGTAAAACATCGGGAAATGTGGTAGTGGAAGACGCTTTAATGAAAACACGACAAAGTATCAGCGAGGGTCAGCCCATTGCTGAGCCGCTAGCGGCATCGGGTATTTTCCCCCCGATGGTTGTTCAAATGATTGCGGTAGGTGAGGCAACCGGTGCCTTGGATTCCATGCTCAATAAAATTGCCGATTTCTACGATGATGAAGTTGATGCTGCGGTCGAGGCAATGACATCATTGTTAGAACCGGTAATGATGGTTTTCCTGGGTGGTATTGTCGGTGGCCTGATCATCACGATGTATCTGCCGATCTTTAAACTTGCATCCGTCGTCGGGTAAAGAAGAAAAATGGTCGGGATGGCGCGATTTGAACGCGCGACTCCTGCGTCCCGAACGCAGTGCCCTACCAAGCTGGGCCACATCCCGACACGGGAAGCGACGTTATAAAATTTATTATGAAATGTCCACATGTTTTTATTGAGAGTGCCATTTAAATTTTTTTGCCGCAGAGAGAACACGAAACGTGATTATTTATGATATAAAATGCGAGAACGGCCATAAATTCGAAGGCTGGTTTAAGGACCGTCAGGCATGGATTGAACAAAATACCAAGAGATTGATCTGTTGCCCAGTTTGCAACAGTTCAATTGTTGAAATTGCACCCTCATCTATCGCCATTATGGGGAAGGATACAAAAACGGCAGACAAAAATAATACAAAAGACAGATTCCCGGGCAAGATTCTTCAAGAGTTACAACACTATATTGCCGAAAACTTTGATGATGTCGGCGATAAATTTGCCGAAGTGGCGCTGAAAATACACTACGGCGACGAAGAAAAACGAAACATTAAGGGGACAACAACTCCTCAGGAAGAAGTGAATTTGAAGGAAGAAGGTGTTTCGTTCATAAAAATTCCTCTGCCCAAAATGGACAGCTGATCAACTCTTTATCCAGAATGCCTTTTTTGACTCGCTAGAATTCCTTTGTCACAAAGGGATGATCTATTTTGAATACAAGGCTGTATTTTATGATGAATTCATATAAAAGTATTATCGATCGAATTGGCAACACCCCTCTTGTGGAAATTACTAAACTCAATCCGAATAAAAATGTAAGAATTCTGGCTAAATTGGAGTCTGCCAACCCGGGCGGCTCTATTAAGGACCGCACCGCTTTGTTTATGATTGAAAACGCCGAAAAAAGAGGAGAGTTGAACCACGACAAGATTATTCTGGAGGCGACCAGTGGAAACACGGGCATAGGACTGGCAATGATTGCCGCGGCCAAGGGATATAAGTTGTGCCTTGCCATGTCCGAAGCGGCAAGCGATGAGCGTAAAAAAATTCTACGCGCTCTGGGGGCGGAATTACACTTCACTCCTGCGGCGCTGGGAACGGATGGCGCTATTGAGGTTGCCTATCGGATGCTCCGGGAAAGTCCCGACAAATATTTCGGTACGGATCAATTTAACAATGAAGATAATATTGCCGCACACTATTATGGAACAGCACAGGAAATCTGGGAACAGACCGAAGGACAAGTGAGTGCCGTTGTCGCGACGCTTGGCACGACCGGAACAGCGATGGGCATCTCCAAAAAACTCAAGGAACTTAATCCACAGATTCAGATTATCGGCGTTGAGCCTTATTTACAGCATAAGATTCAGGGACTCAAGAATATGCGGGAGTCCTATCGTCCTGGCATATTTGATAAAAAGCGTCTTGACGAAAAGGTGAACATCCTCGATGAAGACGCTTTTGAAATGTCCCGCCGGCTGGCCCGTGAGGAAGGTATTTTGGTGGGAATGAGTTCCGGGGCTGCCATGTTTGTCGCAGCCGAAAAAGCCCGGAAAATGGACGGCGGTCTCATTGTGGTCATTTTCCCGGACAGCGGTGAACGCTATTTAAGCACTCAATTATTCGCGGTCAGGGAAGAATCAGCCACATTAAACCTTTACAATATTTTGAAACGCCAAAAAACGTTGTTTCGCCCGCTGAAATCGGAAGAAGTGCTGATGCACACTTGCGGGCCGACAGTGCATGATGCACCCC
>CAZDYR010000386.1:0-2962 GCA_964509625.1 uncultured Smithella sp.
GCCCCAATATCTAACCCCTCCCGAAGCTTCAACCGTCGCCGGCGAGCTGGGCATTGACGTGCCCTGCTTCGACATTAACGCCGCCTGCGCCACGTTCGGAGCGCAGATGAGGAACCTGGACGCCCTGAAACCCGAAAAAATGCCGCCGTATATTCTGGTGACCAATATCGAATGCCCGACTCCCAGCACGGATTATGCGGACAGGCGTTCGGCCGTTCTCTTTGGCGATTGCGCCTCCGCGACCATTGTATCGCTTAGCGTGCCTTCCAATAAAATCTTCACCGACTGTGAAATGACTTCTAAACCGACCCTGTGGGACAAGGCGGTTGTCCCCCGCTGGAGCTATTTTTCGCAGGACGGCAATGCCGTGCAGGGATTCGCCATCCGTAAAACCACGGACAGCCTGCGCAGCCTTCTGGCCCTGTATCCCGGCGTCGACAGGGAGCATCTCTATTTTGCCGGGCATCAGGCCAATCTGGGTGTGCTCAAAACAGCCTGTGAACGCGCGGGAATCGCGCCGGAAAAGCACTGGCACAATGTCGAATTTTACGGCAACGTCGGCTCCGCCAGCGTACCCACCATTCTGAGTGAGCACTGGGGCGACCTTCGCCCGGGCGTCCATGTTGCCGTTGCCATTGTCGGGGCGGGTCTGGCCTGGGCGCAAATGATGCTGACCGTTAAATGAGAAAAAGGCCTTAAAGCAGGGTCCTTTCGTCGGGTTGATCCCGTTGTTTTTACATATCATCTCAGCCCCTTTATAATTGATAAGATACCAAAACTCATAATGTGATATATTGCTTAAAAGCGCGGCACGGCAACCGCCCCGCAAACTTCCTGCAGCGTTTTTGGAATATCCGGCCGACTCTAATTAACGTGCCGGTTGGAGATAAATAGAACATTTTCATTCAGTCCCAATTTTGCTTGATTTCAGCGTCGTTGTGGTGACCTTGGTAAAAACTTAAAAAGATACAGGGAGGGGTGCTATGCGAAAATGGATCATTGGAATACTGGTAGTGCTGGTGGCGGCAGGCGGCATTTTCTGGGCAACGCTCGATAAGGATATGCGCGGGCTGCTCTTAAACATGCCAACAAACAAGGATGTTCTTTTCTGGTCAACCCAGCAGCGAGATGCGACGTTTCGCGCGCTGGATCGAATCCCCTTCCTTTCCAAATCCCGCAAGATTACCGCCGGCAAAAACGTCTATCCCCTGCCCGTCGGAGAGCCGCTGGGCGCCGGCGTTGATGTTGATTCCTATATGAAAGACCAGCGCGCCGCCGCGTTATTGATCCTTCAGGACGGCAAAATCCGCTTTGAAAAATATGGACTCGGTTTCGGGCCCGACGGCCGCTGGACCAGTTTTTCGGTTGCTAAATCATTCACCTCGACGCTGGTCGGCGCGGCGATCAAGGACGGCTATATCAAGAGCATCAACGACAAGGTATCGGACTATATTCCCGACCTGAAGGGATCCGTCTACGACGATGTAACCATCAAACAGCTTTTGACCATGACATCAGGTGTAAAATGGGATGAAAATTACGGCGATCCCAAATCGGACGTCGCTTTGTTTAACGCCCACAAGGCGGAACCGGGCGTCGATGTAACGGTAAGCTATATGCGCAAGCTCAAACGCGACGTTCCGCCCGGCACGAAATGGGTGTACAAAACAGGTGAAACCAATTTGATCGGCGTTCTGGTCAGCTCGGCGACAAAGAAGACCCTGTCCGACTACCTGTCGGAGAAGATCTGGCAGCCTTTTAGCATGGAGTATGACGCAAGCTGGCTTTTGGGATCCACCGGCCATGAAATCAGCGGCTGCTGCATGCAGGCATCGACCCGCGACTTTGCCCGTTTCGGACTGTTCATACTGGGCGGCGGTGTTGCGGGTGGGAAGCCGGTGCTGCCGGATGGCTGGATTGCCGAGGCAACAACGAAATACGCGGATACCAATCGGGCCGAACACGGCTACGGCTATCAATGGTGGACATTCAGTGACGGCAGCTTTGCGGCGCGGGGAATTTTCGGTCAGGGCATCTTTATCGATCCCAAGCGTAAACTGGTCATCGCGTCAAACAGCAACTGGCCGCAGGCCAGTGACAATCAGGGCGGCGATCAGGACAAGAAGCGCACAGCGTTCTACAGGCAAGTGCAGCGGGTGATTGACAATGAAGCAAAATCCGTAAAATAAAATATTAAAAAGCCCCCTGTCCTCTCGGACAGGGGGCTTTTCTTTTACAACCTTCAGCCTATGATCTATCGCCTATAACCTATAGCCCATAGCCTGCTTTTTTCTTACATTCCCATTCCCGGGTATCCTCCTCCGGGAGGCATACCGGGCATTCCGCCGCCTGCGCCCTTCTCTTCGGGCTTGTCGGCAATCATGCACTGGGTGGTCAGAAGCAGTGCGGCAACTGAGGCTGCATTCTGCAGAGCAAAACGGGTGACCTTGGTGGGATCAATAACACCGGCTGCGATCATGTCTTCATACACGTCGGTGCGGGCATTGAAACCATAGGAACCCTTCTTTTCTTTTACTTTCTCAACGACGATGCTGCCTTCGAGGCCGGCATTGCAGGCGATCATTTTGATCGGCTCTTCAATCGCCTTCTTGACGATATTGACGCCGATCTGCTCGTCGCCTTCTAAAGCCATTTTGGCCAATGCGGGCAGGGTGCGCAGATAAGCAACTCCACCACCGGGAACGATACCTTCTTCCACGGCGGCGCGGGTGGCATGCAGGGCATCTTCCACGCGGGCTTTCTTTTCCTTCATTTCGGTTTCAGTTGCGGCGCCAACTTTAATCACGGCAACACCGCCGACCAGCTTGGCCAGTCTTTCCTGAAGCTTTTCTTTATCGTAATCGGACGTGGTCTCTTCGATCTGAGCACGGATCTGTTTAACACGGCCTTCGAGATCAGCGCGCTTTCCGGCGCCGTCGATAATGGTGGTGTTGTCTTTATC
>CAZDYR010000387.1:0-2959 GCA_964509625.1 uncultured Smithella sp.
CGATTACCGAAGAACTTCTCGATATCGTTGCCGGTTTCGAGGCGATGCAGGAAGAGGCATCATAAGTATTTTTAGAAAGGAGGACCGGCTATGTCAACAGGATCGGACAAAAGAATTTGCGTGATCTGCGCGTGGCGGGAAAACTGCACCAAACGTTATCGGGTAAAGACCAATGCCTTGTTTGATGTGAACTGTCCCGACTATACCCGGGACATCAAGCTGAAGGACAGGGATGTTGACAAGCTGGTCGAAGATCAGGTTCTGCGCTGGAAGCAGGAGAAAAAGGAAAAGCCCGGGCATGTCATTACGCTTTCCAGTGAGGCGGGGGCCGGCGGCGGCCTGATTGCCCGCGTCCTGGCCACGGAGCTGCAGATGAACATTGTCGGCAGTGATTTGATTCACAAAGTGGCTGAAAGCGCCCACATGAGCGACAAAGTCATTAAATCACTTGACCAGAAGAGCATTTCCTTTTTCGACAGTCTGATCAGTTCGTTCTTCGAATCCCGTCATATCTGGCCTAACGAATACATCCGTCATTTATCGATGGTGATGCATACCAATGCCGAGCATGGCAACATTATCATTATCGGACGGGGCGGCAGCTTCATTCTGAAGGACAAAGCGTTTCGCGTGCGAATTATCGCGCCGCTGGAAATCCGTACGGAACGCGTGATGCGCGACCGCAAGATGTCGGAAAAAGAAGCACTGGAACATGTCAGAAAGTATGATACCGACCAGATTGCTTTTTGCCGAAAGTATTTTAATGAAGACATCAACGACGCGAAACATTATGACATCCTGGTCAACACACAAAATATCGGAATCGAAAGCGCCGCGGAATCAGTCAAGAGATCGTTTATGGATTGGAAGGCTATGCGTGGTGAAGGTCCGGCGTGAAAATGTTGGATTTCAGGGGATGAGGGCGGCCGTGATGACGCGTTATGAACGGGCTCTGCTTTTGGGAATGGCCCAGGAAATTATTCTGCAGTTGAAAAGCCGGATGACCGAGATTGAAAATCTTCATCCCCGGGAGTCGGCGCTGGGCATTGCCACGTTCCGTGAGCGGCTGCGCAACATTGAGGATTTGCTGGATCATGTAAAAAAAGACGGGGCTGCTTCCGTCTGAAGCAGGAGCTCAGAGGTGTTTTGTTCTGCTCAGCAATTTGCCGCGGGCGGCTGATTACAGCACGACGCCGGTTATTTTTTGTTTTCCTGAGTCATCGCGCCGGGAATGGCGGCAAGATAGATAATAAAGGATGTGCCGACGCCGACCAGCGATTCCACGCTGATCAGGCCGTTGTGGTACTTGATGATGGAGTCGCAGATGGCCAGCCCCAGGCCGATGCCGCCGCGCTCCTTTTTTTCCTTGGTTGTGAAGTAGGGGTCGAATATCCTGGAGAGGTTTTCACGGGGGATACCGGCGCCGCGGTCCCTGATGATAATGCGGACGTAGTTGCCTTCACCCAGCGTGCGGATATTGGTTCCGGTGGTCGTGTTTTCCGCGATGACCTCAACAACACCCCCACCCGGCATAGCCTCTTTCGCGTTGGTGACCATATTTTCAATGACCTGCTTGATCTGCATGGCGTCAACTTCCGTCGGCCAGAGATCCGGCGCTACAACCGGCTGGCAGGTCACGTTGGAGCCGGCCAGCGTTTTCTGGACAGTTTCCTTGATTAAATCCCCCAGCCGTTCGATTTTCTTCACCGGATAGCCGCCCTGGGCGAACGTGATCAGCCGGTGCGCCAGTTCCTTGGCCTGCAGGCCGGCCCGTTCCGCGATGGCGAGTCCGTTCTCCAGAATTTTGTCTTCTTCATTGGCGGAGATTTTGGCCAGGAAAACATTGCGCAGAATGGCGGTGAGCAGGCTGTCAAAGTCTTTGGCCACGCCGTCGGCAAAGGTGCCCAGGGATTCGGTTTTGGTTCTTCTCAGCAGTTCTTCCTGCGCTGTTTTCTGCTCGGTGATGTCCTGCAGGGTTTCAATCGCGCCGAAAATGTTGCCCCGCGAGTCCCGGATGCTGGCGGCCGTGATGCGGAACCATTTTCCCTTTTCGCCCAGGTCCGGAAAGAATTCCGTGACCTCGTAGGCGTCGGCCAGCAGTTTGGACTTGTTCACTTCACCGGCGTAGAGCGATGGCGCGTTGTGGATGGTGTTGTTCAAAATAAGATCGGACAGGCAGGATCGGGGGGATTTGTAAAACGCCCGCCACTGCTCGTCGGTGCCCAAAAGCTGGCTGGCATGGATGCCGCTGACACCCGCCAGGGCTTTGTTCCAGTAGAGGATTTTGTGGTCCGTCGAAATAACAAAGGTCGGGATCGGAGAGTTCTGGATGATGCTGCGAAGGATCTGCTCGTCGTTGCGGCCCCGCCAGATCGCGTAAACGAAGCTGACAATAGCCGTTACCGCCAGAATGAGAATAAAGATCAGAAACTGCTCTTGCATCAAAAGCTCCGTTTTTCCCGTATATTCGTCAGGGCGTTTTGAATAGCAAGATTGAGAAAAAAGAGCAAGGCAAAAGAGGTGAGGGGTAAGGAACAAGGATCAAGGCTAAAGGCTAAAGGCGAAAGCGGAGCGCGAAGCGCGGAGGCCGGCGGATGCCGGTGAGAAAGGCGGAAGGAACAAGGTTCAAGGATCAAGGAGAAAGGAGAAAGGACAAAAGGACAAAGGATAAAGGCAAAAGGAAAAAGGTAAAGTTGGAGGGGTAAGGAGTAAGGATTTGACTATGTACCATCCACTATCCACCATCCACCAAATACGAGCTATGAGCTTTGCCTGAGCGCTGTCGGGAAACTTTACAGTTATTATTTGTATGACAATCAATGAGTTAGACGTTTATGCCTGTTTTTTAATCATTTTTTGGTTCTATCCACTGTCGGAATATTTTACAGTACTGTTGTTCTAAAACGGAATTTAAAAAATATTTATTAGCTGACGGCGGTATGGTTGATCCTGTGCCTGA
>CAZDYR010000388.1:0-2952 GCA_964509625.1 uncultured Smithella sp.
TCTGCAAGGACGGCCCGGTATTCTCTCTGGCGGAACTGGATAAACTGACGCCGGAATACTAGAAATACCCAATTGTTCAAAAATGAGTTTTAAAGGGAGCCCTTGGGTTCCCTTTTTTTTGAAGCGGAGAAAATTTGTTGCATTAGAGAATATTTTAAGTTTAATTTGCTGTTCGCATTTGAATATGCTAGCAGAAACATAAAATGATTTCTACATCACGGGAGATATTGAATGTCACAAACAGTAACACCGTATCTGGAGATGTCGCAGGCGATCATGGAAGCCGGGGGCGAAGCGCTGAAGAAGTGCTATCAGTGCGGCACGTGCAGCGGCACCTGTCCCTGGACGCCGATCACCCATTTCAATATCCGGAAACTTGTCCGTTACGGTCAGCTCGGCCTCGACGGCATTGAAGAATTTATGTGGGGCTGTTCGACCTGCAAATTTTGCGTGGATCGCTGCCCCCGGGGCGTGGAATTGATTGATGTCGTCACGGCGATACGCAACGTTTACAGCGGCGGCGGCATGCTGCCGCAAAGCCTGCGCGCGTTTATCGGGTCTCAATCGGCTAGAGGCAATCCCTGGTCGGGCGATCAGGCCAAACGCAATGACTGGGCAAAAGAGGCGTATCCTGTTTACGCGAAAGGCCAGGAATATCTGTTCTGGACCTGCTGCACCGTCTGCTACGATCCCCGAAATGCAAGACTGGCCAAAGCAACGGCCGAGATTCTGAAACTTTCCGGGTTAAGCTGGGGCATTCCTTCCGTGGACGTCAACTGCTGCGGCGAAAGCGTAAAGAAAGTCGGCGATCTGGAACTTTTCGAGCGCCTGAAAGGCAAGAACCTCGATTACTTCAAAGCCAACGAGGTATCCAAAATCATCACCGTGTCGCCGCACTGCCTGGCGTCATTTAAAAAAGATTACGGCGAGGATTATGAAGTCATTCACTTAAGTGAACTTCTCGCCAAACTGGTCAAAGAAGGCAAACTGACGCCCCAGAAGGATTTCGGCGGTGTGAAAGTGACGTATCACGATCCCTGTTACCTGGGCCGGCACAGCGGCGTTTATGACGCGCCGCGCGACGTTCTGAAGTCGCTGCCGGGAGTGGAATTTGTCGAGATGGATCGCTGCCGGGAGCAGAGCATGTGCTGCGGCGGCGGCGGCGGCGGACTCTGGATGGAAAAACTCAAAGGCGAACGCCTGAGCGATTTGAGAATCGAGGAAGCCATGGCGACGGGCGCTTCGATTCTGGCCACCTCCTGCCCCTACTGCATCACCATGTTTGAAGACAGCAGCCGGACGCTCAATGTGGATGAACAAATCAAGATAAAAGATGTGACGGAACTCTTTCTGGAAAGTCTGAATATTAGTATTGATGAACCTGTTGTGGATACATGCGCATTGTGAGTCGTATGACCATACAGTTTGAAATGACGCTGAAGTAATTAAAGCTAGGAGATAATATGAGCAGAATTGGTGTTTTTGTTTGCCACTGCGGTTTAAATATAGCCAAGACGGTTCGCGTCAGCGAACTGGCCCAGTTTGCGGCCACGCTGCCGGATGTGGTTGTCGCGAAGGACTACAAGTTTATGTGTTCCACCCCCGGCCAGGAAATGATCGCCAACGATATCAAGGAACATCGGCTGGACCGTGTGATCGTGACGGCCTGTTCGCCTCTGATGCATGAGCAGACGTTTCGCAAGGTTTTAGCGGCTTCCGGTCTGAATCAGTATCTTTTAACCATCGTGAATATCCGTGAACAGGTGTCCTGGGTCACACACGACATTGACGAAGGCACGGCAAAATCGAAGGCGCTGTTAAACGGCGCGGTCAACCGCGCAAGGCTTCTGGCGCCTTTGACCTCGCGCGTCATTGACGTCAACCCGAATGTGATGGTGGTGGGCGCGGGCATTGCCGGCATCCAGGCCGCTCTGGAACTGGCCAATACGGGCAAGAAAGTTTATCTGGTTGAAAAGAATTCCACCATTGGCGGCCACATGGCCCAGTTTGATAAAACCTTTCCGACGCTGGATTGCTCCGCCTGTATTCTGACGCCCAAGATGGACAACGTTTTGCAGCATAAGAATATCACCCTCATGACCTCTTGTGAGATAACCGAGGTGAAAGGGTTTGTCGGCAACTTCGACATTACCGTCAAGCAGAAGGCGCGTTACGTCGATCACACGAAGTGCAACGCGTGTCTGGCCTGTACGGAGAAATGTCCCGGCAAGGGCGTATCCGAATGGGATGAAGGGCTGGTGAAACGCAAGGCCATTTACATTCCGTTCCCTCAGGCTGTACCGCAAAAACCGGTGATCGATCGGGATGCCTGCACCTATTTTATCAAAGGCAAGTGCCGCCTGTGCGAAAAAGTTTGCGAACAGAAAGCCATTGATTTCGAACAGCAGGATTCCTTTAACACAGTCAAAGTCGGCGCGGTCATTGTCGCCACCGGTTATGATCTGATGGATACCAAACCGCTGGTTCAGTATGGTTACGGAAAATATCCCGGTGTCTATAACGCGCTGGAAGTCGAACGGCTCTTCAATTCGGCCGGCCCCACCGGCGGTAAAGTCACGCTCAGAGACGGCAAGGAACCGCAGGCCATCGCCATCTTTCATTGCATCGGCAGCCGCGATAAAAATAATTATGAGCATTGCAGCCGGGTGTGCTGCATGTATTCACTCAAATTCGCGCATCTGTTCAAGGAGAAAACCTCCGCCGATGTTTATCAGTTCTATATTGACATGCGGGCTGCCGGTAAAGGC
This sequence comes from uncultured Smithella sp., assembly GCA_964509625.1. GTDB lineage: Bacteria > Desulfobacterota > Syntrophia > Syntrophales > Smithellaceae > UBA8904. The sequence continues at coordinate 2,769 of CAZDYR010000388.1, forward strand.
TACGAAGAATTCTACGACCGCATCATTGAAGAGGACGTGAAGTTTATCCGCGGTAAAGGCGCACGGGTAGCCGAAAGCGCCGATGAACCGGGTCGTTTGATCGTCGAAGCGGAAGACACGATTACGGGGAAATTCATCAAACTGCCCGTGGATATGGTGGTTCTTTCACCCGCCATGAAGCCGC
>CAZDYR010000389.1:0-2949 GCA_964509625.1 uncultured Smithella sp.
ACCGTTGAACACTGCATTAATATCCTGCCTCCAAATTTATGACTAGTCAGGCAGCATGCGGTCAAATGCCGTCTGCCGCCTGACCGTAATGAACGGTAAATTTGTAGTCATCATTTCAAAAGGAGAATACCTGCTCCGTAATTTCATCAAACCGCTTCAATGTCGTCAAGAGGTCAACACCTTTCATTATTATTTTGTTTTTACGTAAGGCTCTGCTCTGTTCTGGCAATAATATGATCCTGGAGGCCGGCTGATAAATCTACAAAATAGGCACTGAATCCGGCCACTCTCACGATCAGGTCACTGTATTTTTCAGGCCTGGCTTTTGCCGCGACCAGTGTTTCCTTGTCAACAACGTTAAACTGGATATGGGGGATATTCAGCTCTTTCCATGTCTTCAGGTAGCTCAGAAACGCGGGCTTCAGATCATCCTCCAGAAACCGGGGGAGAAACTTCTGGTTGAGCAGGTGGTTGAAGGTGTCCACTGTGCTGATCTTGGAAACGGATTTCAAAACGGCCGTGGGCCCTTTCTTGTCTCTGCCCGGAGCCGGCGCCAAAGTGGAATCGGAAAATGGCTCGCCGTCAACTCGGCCATCGGGTGTTGCCGGCGTATCCGCAGCCAGTCCATACGTCGCTGAAACGGCACTGCCGTCGCCTCGGTGCGGATGACCGAACCGGTCTTTGACAGATTCCATGGCGGCTTCGCCTCTGGCCTGCACGTCACGGGCGATCAAATCCGCGTAGTCGTTATCATTGCCGAACTTGGGCGCATTCAGACAAGCTTGACGGATATCCTCACGGCCTGCCCAGTTATTATCCATAATTTTAATCAGCTCCGGCAGCGTGACTTTTTTGTCATCAAAAACAACTTTCCGGATAGCGGTGATGGAATCCGCAACATTGTTGCCGCCGATCACCTGTGAAAAATGGTGAAGCATGGAATTATAAACCCACTTGCGGCATTCCTGTCCTTGTTCAATACAGCCGTCCAGAATGGCCGAATAAAACGGACGCGGAGCGTATTGGGCCAGAAGCTCATTATTGATTCTTTCGAGCGCTTCAATCTTGCCTGTAAAGAACTTCACCTGTTCGGCATAGGCATCGAGAACATCCTGCCAGCTCTTAAAAGTAGCCGGATCCGGAGTACGCGCCCCGTGCTGTTCGCCGGTTTTCGGATTTACACCCTGGTGCAACGCCCACCACAAGCATTTCGGTAAAACAAAATAACCGACCGAACGTCGGACAACATTTTTCCCGGGAATCTCGATGTACACGCAGCCGGTGACGGCATACTGCTTGGCTTCTTCAGTCGGCACGCCCCAGCGCTCAAACAAAGGTATAAGAGCTTCGTCGTTGAAAAGAGAGGGGTATCCAATGCCCGTTTTGATCACGTCGGCCGCTTTGGCATAAACCTCATCAGGCGTCCCGTTATGCATTCTCAAAACAATGCTCGGCTCGATAATTTTAAGTGATTTGGCGGCCTCCATGGTGAGGTAGGTCAGGTCGTTGGTCACGTCTTTGCCGTTTGCGTCCGTACCACCAATGGTGACGGCCTGCAGAGAGGCGACGCCACCGTAAACGGAACTCACGGTGGGGGAATAAACCAGCCCCAGTTCGTTGAGTTTGATCCATAGAAGCTGCAGAATGCCCAGCGTTTCCTCTTTCGTGATCCGTCCTTCCTTTAAATCCTTCTCATAATAAGGGCCGAAGAGGTGATCAATGCGGATGCCGATCCCCAGTGTGGAATATTCGAGATAGCGCACCAGGTGAATAAAGTAGAAAAACTGGACGGCCTCGATAAATGTCCGTGGCGGGTTGGCCGGAACCCACTGGCAGGTTTCGGCAATTTCCGTCAGGATCTTTTTGCGCGCGGCGTTTTTCTGACGGGCCGCGGATCTTTTGGCCAGAGCGGCATAGCGCTGGGCAAAATTAATCACCGCCTCCAGGGAGATAATGGCGGCCGTGAGAAAATCTTTCTGCTCAACATAATCGCCGGGGATCTCCTGGTCCACCGTTGCTATTTTTTCTTTGATCTCTCGGATCAAACCGTTCAATCCCAGCCTGAAGAGTTTTTCATAATTAGGAATGCCCAGTTCGGAAAGCTGGCTCCAGAGGAAAGTTCCTTCGTACGTCCAGTATTTTTTCAGATCATCGGGAATGACGGCCTGATGACGGTCACTGATCGCCCTGCCCTTCCAGTATTCACAAAGCTTGTTGAGTTCCCTGCGGCCTGCCGCGTCCAGCAGGGTTTTTCCCGCGGCGCTATTGGCCAGGCGCTGCGGGGATTTCCAGTTCTGTTCAATCGGATGAAAAATACCATTTGGATCGGCCGTCTGGTAACCGACAATCCTTTCGTAGTCGCGTATAAATATACCCATTTTGTTCAGAATGTTGGCCAGGGCCTTTGCCCGACGCAAAACCATCGCCTGCCCGTCTGTTTCTTTATAGGATTCTGTCATAAGCTTTGATCTTTGCAAGTCCAGCCTGATTTCCGGCCGGAACATGCCGCGTTTGGAGTCGTCGTCGACGTTGCCGCGCTTGATATTGCGGATGGCGCGGCTGACAACTTTCTTCCGGAGTTTTTCCGGTGTGATGCTTTTTGTCTGCATTTTATTTCTCCTTTGAGCCTTGTCGATTTCTTTTTTCATTGGATTACTTTTTTTGCTTTGCTATTTCCTCATCACGCAAAATCTTGCGCAGAATCTTACCTACGGCGGATTTCGGAATGCTCTCCCGAAATTCCACCAGTTTGGGAACTTTGTATGCGGCAAGCTTTGTGCGGCAGAATTCGGAGATTTCCTTATCCGTCGCTTTTTCGCCGGGTTTCAGCACGACAAAAGCTTTTACGGTTTCGCCCCGATAGGCATCCGGTATGCCCACGGTTACCGCTTCGGCGATCTTGGGATGCTGATAAAGGACTTCGTCCACTTCCCGCGGATAGATGTTGAA
>CAZDYR010000390.1:0-2947 GCA_964509625.1 uncultured Smithella sp.
GCATCAGATTGCGCTTCAGTGCGCCCTTTCCGGTTTTAAAACCGTCAGCACGGATGTTATTCCGGCCGTTCTTGAAAAAGCAGAGAAGTTTGTCGACAGCTATCTGGCGGGCCGCGTGCAGAAGGGAAAAATGACGGAGGATGTGGCAAAAAAGACCAGAAGCATGATTTCGTTTACAGGGGACCTGAAAGTAGCGGCCAAGGATGCTGATGTGGTTATCGAAGCTGTTCTGGAACGAATCGACCTGAAACGCAAAATCTTTGCCGATCTGGACAAGATTGCGCCTCCCGGCGCCATTCTGGCCACCAACAGCTCATTTATCGTGAGCTCCAGGATTGCCTCGGCAACCAATCGTCCCTCCCAGGTTTGCAATCTCCACTTCTTTAATCCGGCGCTGGTCATGAAACTGGTGGAAGTGGTCCAGGGCCCCCATGTTTCGGATGAAACGGCACAGTGCATGATGGACTTCTGCCTGAAGATCGACAAAATTCCCATTCATGTCAAGAAAGAAGTTGACGGATTTGTCTTGAACCGCATTTTCAGTGCGATTCACAAGGAAGCCTTCTGGATGCTGGAAATGGGCGTGGCCTCTTATGAAGACATTGACAAGGCCTGCGTTTACGGCGCGGGGCATCCGATGGGTCCGTTCCGTCTTCTGGATCTCACCGGTATCGACCTTGCCTACGACATCGGCATGAGCCACTTCTATGAGTCCGGCAACCCCGCCGACCTTCCTGTCCCCACCGTCGTGAAGAAATACACGGAAGGCAAGTTTGGTCAGAAAACCGGCGAAGGCTTTTACAGTTACAAGAAATAGTACTCTTACCGCCGACGAAGCAGTATAGATCCGGCAGCGTATGAACAAAAAAGACGCCCCGAAATTTTCCAACTTCAGGGCGTCTTTTTCATTGCCTTGATGGATCTTGCAGCCGTCAGCCCAGCAGCGGCGCAAATATTTCGGTGAGCGTCGGATGAGGGATCACCCACGCTCTCAGCTGCTTCCTGGTCAGTTCACTGCTCACCGCCAGGGCCATTGCCGAAATGAGATCAGCGGCATGATCTCCGACAACAACCGCGCCGATGATTTTATCCTGATGAAAAACCGCCTTTACAAAACCCTGCCCCATCAATTCCGCCCGGGCTATGATATTGGCGCTGTAGTTGGATTTAACCACCTCCACTTTTAAGCCCTCCTCGACGGCGCGCTTTTGCGTATAGCCGACGCGAGCAATCTGCGGATGACTGTAGACGACGGACGGAATGAAATTTTCATTATACACATAATCACTGCCGCCAAACATATGTTCCACGGCGACTCGAGCCTGCAAGACCGCGCGGTGCGCCAGCATCATGCCGCCGGTTACATCGCCCACGGCATAGATGTTCCGGACGCTGGTCATCATCTTCACGTCTACTTTTATTCCGGCATGATCATAATGAATCCCCAGTCTCTCCAATTGATCCCGGTACAAAAGCGGTTTCCGGCCCGTGCAAAGCAGGGCGCACCCGGCACGCATTTCCGTTGTTTCATGATTCTTGCGCACATGCATGACAACACCGCCGGACGATTCCTTGAGGCTGACGAGCGCCGTCGATGTATGCACGGCAACGCCCTGACGGGCCAGCTCCTGGTTAAGCAGGTCAGCGGCTTCTTCGTCTTCCTGAGGTAAAATGCGATCCAGCAGTTCCACCAGAATCACCTTGACACCGAGTTCGGCAAACAACACGGCGTATTCGATGCCGATGAAACTGGCGCCGACAATGATCATACTTGACGGCACTGAGTTGATATTCAAAATTTCATCCGATGTGAGGACACGTTCCGAAGGCGAAATATCGGCCAAAAGCTGCGGCCGCGATCCCCAGGCTATGAGAATATGATCCGTTTTCAGGTACTGGCGTTGTCCTGCTGAATCCGTATATTGAACTTCACCCGGTGAGAGAATTTCGCCGGTTCCGGTTTTCATTTCCACCTGTGCGTCGACAAGCATCTTTTGAGCACCCAGGGCGGCGATTTTCACCGTCTGGTCCCGATGTTTCTTCATCGCGGTGAAATCCACCGCAATATTTCCAATACTGATGCCAACCCGCTTGAGCTTTTTTAATTCCGTGTAAAACCTGCTGCAGGAAAGCAGCGCTTTGGTTGGTATGCAGCCGCGATGTGTGCAGGTGCCACCCCAGCCATCCTTTTCGATAATAAGAACTCTTTTGCCCTTTGCCGCGCCCGTTTCGGCCGCCGTCAATCCTCCCGGTCCGCCGCCAATGACAATCAGATTGTATTGATCCGTCATACCCACATCCTCCTTAGCCGAAAAATTCATTAACACAGGCATCAGAGCCGGGCAAACGGAAATTCATAACGCCAAAATTCAATTTTCCTGTTTAAGATCTTAATGATATCGTCCGATATAGTCTGGAGAATTGTAATTTATGGAGGTCCGGGTTTTTAGCCATGGCCATAACCCCCATTGGAAACAACAGTTATCTGTCCATGCCCATCGCTCAGGGCATTGCGACGGGCAGAGTTTCGGCTGCCGGCCAACCGGCCAAACCGGAACTGTTTCCCGAACCATGCCAGACATGCGCAAACAGAAAGTATAAGGACCAATCTACTGATTCCTCCGTATCTTTTCAGACACCGACCCACCTTTCTCCGTCGGAAGCGGCTCTTGCCGTTGCCGCCCACGAAAATGAGCATGTGGCGAATAACCGTGAAAAAGCTCAGCAATCCGGAATGACCGCTCATTCCACTGTAACCATATCGTACGGAGTTTGTCCGGAATGCGGACGCATTTATGTCGCAGGCGGCAAGACCACAACCACATACACCCCCAAACAGCAAACAGATGACATCTCCGGCAAAGCTCTCGGAGGCAATGTCAATACATATGCCTAGTCAAATGAACCACATCACGGCAATCAGCAGAGAATCAACATTCGTCGGGCT
>CAZDYR010000391.1:0-1894 GCA_964509625.1 uncultured Smithella sp.
TGGCTAACCGCCAGACTTTTCTTGCTGCTACCGGCATGACGGAAAAAGAATTAAAGCAGGCGGAAAAACTGGGTATCTTAATTCCTTACTCGACCGGCGCGGCTGAACCGCTTTATAATAATGATGATGTCCGCGTGGGACGTGACGGCATCAAACAGCTTGCCCGATTGGGCACGGATCTCAGCGAGCTTTCCTTCTTGGTGGATCTGGGCAAAAAAATCGTGGAAAAAGAAATGGCGCTCCGGCGTAAAATCGTTGCCGGAAAATCGACCCGGGAAAACATTCTGATCACGTCTGAGCTCACGCGCATCGGCGATTTCTATCGCGATTATCTCCTGCGGCGCCTGTTCCAGAAACAAGTAGAACAAAACATCCAGAAAAGTTTGAAAAAATCAAAGACCAAAGCCGCAAATATTCAGCGGCAAAAAAGAACCTGAGGAGGAACTTATGTTTAAAACAGCGATTACGGAAATGTTCGGCGTCAAATATCCGATTATTTGCGGCGCCATGATGTGGCTTTGCAAACCCAAGTTATGCGCCGCTGTATCCAACGCAGGCGGAATCGGCAATCTGACCGCCGGCAACTATGAAACGGCGGACGAATTTCGCTCGGCCATCCGGGAGACGCGCAAACTCACCGACAGGCCTTTTTTTGTAGCGATAACGCTTCTGCCGTCCGTACGAATCACTCCTGAGCATCACAAGATGTACGTTAAAATTTGCGCCGAGGAAAAAGTGGCCGGTATTGAATTCTCCGGAACGCCGCTGGACAAAGTGGCCGGAATGGAAGCGGTCGAGGGGCTCAAAAAAGCGGGAGTGAAGATGTTTCATAAAGTCGGCGCGGTGCGGCACGCGCTGCATGCCGAAAAGATCGGCTTTGACGGCATTTACGCGGCAGGCATCGAAGAAGGCGGCCATCCGCTAAACGACGACGTCACGACCATGGTGCTCACCCCGCGCATGGTCGAATCCGTGAAAATTCCCATTGTCACGGTTGGCGGCATCGCCGACGGCCGCACGATGGCGGCGGCGCTCGCGCTGGGCGCCCAGGGCGTCATGATGGCCAGCCGATTCATCGCGACCAAAGAATGCGAAGTGCACGATAATATCAAGCAGGAACTTATCCGCCGACAGGAAATGGACACCGTCATTTACGGTAAATCCATCGGCCTGCAGGGGCGCGGCCTGAAGTCCAAAGTCATTGAGGAAGTATTGGCGATTGAAGAACGGCACGGCGGTTTTGAGGAACTTATTCCGCTTCTGTCCGGTCAGAAGGTCAAGCAGGCCTGGGAAAACGGCGACGTCAATTACGCGCCCTTAATGGTCGGCCAGTCCATCGGCCTGATCAATGATATCCCCACTTGCCGGGAACTCATGGAGAGAATGGCGGCGGAAGCGAAAGCTTGTTCGGCCGCCGCGGCAAAGCTCTGCGGAAATTGAATGGCAATAGAATGAGCATGATTAAAACATATAAGGAGCATCTATGAAAACACGATTAACAGAAATGGTTGGCATCAAGTATCCGATTATCCTGTCCGGCATGAGCTGGATCAGCGTTCCCAAAATGGTCGCGGCGGTATCCAACGCAGGGGGCCTGGGTATTCTCGCGACAGGCCCGTTAAACGCCCAGCAGACCCGCGAGTCCATCCGCGAAATCCGCAAACTCACCGACAAGCCCTTCGGCGCCAACGCCTCGCTGATGTTTCCGGGAGCGGCGGAAAACGCCAAAGTTCTTCTGCAGGAACAGGTCCACGTCATCAACTTCGCGCTGGGCAAGGGCGACTGGATTGTCAAGGAAGCGCACAAATACGGCGGCAAGGTATTCGCCACGGTCGTCAATCTCAAACATGCCAAGCGAGCGCAGGATTTCGGCACGGACGCGGTCATTGCGACC
>CAZDYR010000391.1:1904-2943 GCA_964509625.1 uncultured Smithella sp.
CATCGGCGCGGGTGGTTTCGGCGACGGCCGGGGGCTGGCGGCGGCGCTCGCGCTGGGCGCTTCGGGTGTGGCGATGGGCACGAGACTCATGACCACCCAAGAAAGCCCGTTGCATGAAAACTACAAAAAAATGGCGCAGGAAAAAGACGTTTACGACACGCTGTTTTCCAAACGCTTTGACGGCATTTTGTGCCGGGTTATGAAAACAGACGCGGCCAAAAAGGCCGTTAAGAAAGGCCTGAGCTGGCCGGCCGCGTTTTTCAATTCTCAGGATATCGCCCGCCAGGTCGGCGTACCCTACATGAAACTTTTCATCGGCGTCCTGATGTCCGGATACGCCAACGCCAAACAGCTGGCTTACATGGCCAACGCCTTTAAGGCCATCAAAGTCGCCACGGAAGACGGCGATTCCAAAACAGGCGTGCTGCCGGTCGGCCAGGTTCAGGGATTGATACACGATCAGCCGACCGTTGCCGAGCTTTTTGAACGGATCGTGAAAGAGGCCAAAGAAGCGCAGTCGAAAGTCAACGAGGCTCTTACTTAATACGGCATTGCCGAATGGCCGCAAAAAGGCTATGATGCAGGTCATAAAAAAGAAGGGAGTTTAAAATATGTCGATTCAATCCGTATTGCAGGACATGGGAAAAAACATCGGAAAGGAAATATTTGTTTCCGACTGGACTCAGGTCACCCAGGAACAGATCAACCAGTTTGCCGACAGCACCAAGGATCACCAGTGGATTCACGTGGACAAGGACAAAGCCGCCAAGGGGCCTTTCGGCACCACCATCGCGCACGGGTTTCTGACGCTTTCACATCTGCCTTTCTTCAGCTATCAGGTGCCGCTGAAAATGGAAGGCTCCAAAATGTCCATCAACTATGGATTAGACAAAGTGCGCTTTATTAATCCGGTCGTATCCGGCGCCAAAATCCGCGACCGGATTGTTCTGAAGTCGCTTGAAGAAAAGCCCGGCAACCGCCTGCTCATGACGCAGGTGCATACGATCGAAATTGAAGGGCAGGATAAGCCGGCGTGTAT
>CAZDYR010000392.1:0-2935 GCA_964509625.1 uncultured Smithella sp.
TCAACAAAAAGATCAGCTGATTTCTCCTCTGATGTAAGCCTGCGTTTTTTCATCTTCAGGGTTGCTGAAAAACTCTGCCGCCGGTTTGTGTTCGATCAGATCTCCCATATACAGGAAAACGATATAATCCGCCAATCTTCTGGCCTGACGGAGAATATGGGTTACAATGATAATGGTATAGTTCTGCTTGAGTATTTTGAATTGCGCCTCCACCAGTTTTGCAGAAACCGGGTCCAGAGCAGACGTTGGCTCGTCGGCAAGAATCACTTCCGGTTCAATGGAAAGAACGCGCGCCAGCGCAAGGCGTTGCTGTTGACCTATGGACAGTTTTGCCGCGGGCTCATGAAGCCGATCTTTCACTTCATCCCAGAGGCCCGCCAGACGAAGATAATGTTCCACAAGAAAATTCATCCGGTGCTTACGCCCCTTTCTGTCCAGCGCGCGATCCGGTCTTTCGCGCATCGCCGCAACAATCTGCGCCACATCCAAACGGTGAACCCGCGGACCGAAAGCAACATTGTCAAAAATGGACATCGGCAGCGGATAAGGACGCTGCGGAATAAATCCCACTTTTTTTCTCAACGCGGTAACATCCATACCGTCGCGATAAATGCTTGAGCCGTCCATAAGAATGTCTCCGCTGACCTCAACATCTTCATTCAGATCCAGAAGTCTGTTCATGCTCTTGAGCAAAGTTGTTTTCCCGCAGCCGGACGGGCCGATGACGGCAACGATCTGACAGTCGGGAATATCCAGATTGATGTTTTTCAAAACCTGATGATTTCCATAAGAGACCTGTAACTGCATAAGTTTTATATGGGACATAATGATTCTATCTCACAATATTTTTTGAAAATCGCCAGCCCAGAAGCCTGGCAATAATGTTAACGACCAATACAATAAGAAGAAGAATCAACGCCGCCGCAAAGGCACGGGCCTGAACTTCCGGCACCGGCGTTCCGGATTGAAAAAAAACGGCCAGCGGCAGTGACGCCACCGGATCGAGCAAAGAGGTCGGGATCTCATCCGTATATCCGGCCGTGAATAATATGGAGGCGGCATCACCGATCCCGCGGCCGAAAGCGAGAATAACGCCCGTGCAGAGGCCCGGAAAGGCCTGCCTCAAAACAACGGCCATCGTTGTTTCAATCCTGGTTGCGCCCATGGCAAAGGCCATCTCCTTGAGTTCAGAGGGAACCAGACGAACCGCTTCATCCATGGCGCGGCTCATAATAGGAATCATCAGCAGCGTCAGCACAATAATGCCGCCCAGCAGCGACGCCCTCATCCCCAGGATAACCATGATGACGAAACCAAACGCGCCATAAACAATGGAAGGGGTTCCCCAGAGGATATCCAGAATAAGACGGGTCAAACCGGCAAACCTTTTCCCAAGAAATTCTTTCTGCAGAGCCAGGGCGACGGGAAGACTGATCATCAGAGATAAAATCGTCGCTCCGGTCACCAGATAAATCGAACCGATGATGGCATTGGCAATGCCGCCCTCTCCGCCCAGATAATAACCGCCCCTGGGAATCTCGATAATCATGGCAAGATTCAGGGAAGACAAACCTTTGCCGGCCACCACAAAGATAATCCCCGCCAGAGCCAGAAAAACGACAAAAAGAGAAGCCAGCATAAGTGCCTTGAAAATATTCTCTTCCCGTTTTCTGGATGTCATCGCCCGCTATCCTCCCCGATTCTCAGAAGCGTATAATGCGCCGTCAAACTGAAAATCGCAACGATCAGCATTAGAATCAGCGCCGCGGACATCAGAGCCGCGTCATAAAGCGGAATCGACATGACTTCGCCGTAATTATTCGCGATCAACGCGGGCAGAGGATAGGCCGGATCAAAAACGGATGAGGGCCCCTCCGCGACATTGCCCACCACCATCAATACCGCCATGGTTTCTCCGAACGCTCGAGCAAACCCGAGGACAACGGCGGCCAGCAGCCCTCTTTTCGCTTTTTTCAACACAACATATTTTACGGTTTCCCATTTTGTCGCGCCCAGCGCGAATGCCGATTCCCGGACCGGATCAGGCACCATTCTCAGCACCTCTACAGAGATAGAGATGATGAAAGGAATCACCATCACTGCCAGGACAAGACTGCCGGCAAGCAGGCTGTAGCCGGTTGTGGATACACCGGCCATCTCTCCCAATGCGCCCGCAAACGGAACAATCACAAGAACACCGCACAAACCATAGATGACCGAAGGAATACCGGCCAGAATGTCGATAACCAGTCGCGCCAATTCGCGAAAACGCCTTCCGGCGTATTCCGAAAGATAAATGGATGCAAGCAGGCATACGGGGATCGCGATCACCATGGCCAACCCGGTAACTTCCAGCGTTCCGACAATGAAAGGAAATAGTCCGAACTGATTTTTCATCGGATGCCAGGACGATGATAACAGCAAATCCTGTAGCGGAACGTCAAAAAGAACAGGCCCCGCCTTCCACAACAATCCGAAAAAAATGATGATGGCAATCCCGTTGATAAAGATCAGAACGCCGCGTCCGGAGATCAGTGCCAGATATTCCTTGACCATCCTCGTTTTGCGCAGCTTATTCTCCGAATCTATCCGGCGATTTTTCTTGATCATTGTTTCACAGATGATTTTTTACGCCAAAAGACGTGTTCCGGTTTTTGAGATCGGCTGATGCGGTTCCAGCTATGAAAACGCCAAGCCAGGAATAGCCATAAGCGCTGACAATACGTTTCCGGTGTCCGATAGTTTTCGTTTCGAGAAATAAACGCGCGAGAAAACCCCTTTTCCGGAGTTCCGTCAAAATCGCGATGCGCTGCCGCAAAGGACCGAACCCGGCAATGTGGGCAAGCAAAATTCTCCCCTGGGCTGTGGCCAGCCGTTTAAAAAGCAAGGCTGTCCGGGGTGTCTCGGCATCCGCCATCCGCCATAACTCCTCGAT
>CAZDYR010000393.1:0-2009 GCA_964509625.1 uncultured Smithella sp.
TGGATGATCATTGAACAGATAGCTCCTCAATCAGCCGGATCATTATCGGTGGCTATACTGGCGCTGTTGATGACGGCTGTCCAACTCTTATTTGGCTTAAGAAAACCTCGATTCAACTGGTACCTCTGGGGGGCGGCTCTGGCTTTTGCCGGCATGGTCTACGCAGTCGGGATTTTTTTAGAATACAATGCGGTTGTCGGGCCGGTCAAACGATTCGGAGGCCTGATTGAATTTTCCGCTCATATTCTTTTGATTCATTCCCTGTACGGGTTTACGTTTACCTATCTGGGAATCAAGATTCATCGCTATCATCTTCTGGCAGGAATTTTTCATATCTTTTTGTTTGCCCTTCTGTGGTTCACACCTTTAATTGTCTCCGAGCAGTTTGTCGAACGCAATTTCTTCGGCATGTCCCAGCCTTTTGTTGAACCGGATCTGGGACCCTTGGGGCCTTTATTCATGCTGTATATTGCGGGAGCCGCTATCGGGGCAATCGTTATGTGGTGCAGACACGACGGGGTCGATTCAAGACACAAACTGGCGTATCTTTCGGGCATGGTCATTTGGCTGATTCTGGGACTCCATGATGGATTGGCCGCTTTGGGGCTGCCCACGTTTCTCTACCTGATGGAATACGGATTTTTCGGTTTTTCTATTGCGGTCCTGTGGGTTGTCTTCGACAGTTACACCGATTTTTCCGGTGAGGATAAATATCGAATGATTACGGAATTTGCCAATGACGGTATTCTGATCATTCAGGATGATAAAACGGTTTTTGAGAACCCTGCGTGCAGCGCTCTGATCGGTCGTCCGGTTGCCGATTCAACGACAGGAGATTTTATTAATGATGTGGCCTCCGACGACCGGGAAAAGCTCAAAGCTTATTATAATGACATACTGGCTTCCGGGGGCGTCTCTAAATCTCTTATCGTCCGCGTCCAACAGCCGCCGGCTGGTGAAGAAAAATACCTGGAAATCCGCGCCAACACCATCGGCTACCGTAACAGACCGGCCATCCTCAATATCCTGCGAGACGTGACGGCCCGCATTCTCGAAGAAGCCGCCACGAAAAAACAGGAAGAGAATCTCATCCGGCTCAAAAAGATGGAATCTCTGGGGCTCCTGGCCGGCGGTGTCGCTCACGATCTGAATAATGTTCTTTCGGGAATCGTCAGTTATCCGGAATTAATCCTTTTGAATCTTCCGGAGGACAGCAAGCTTCGCAAACCTCTGGAAGCCATTCAGGAATCCGGACTGAGAGCATCCGCCATTGTGCAGGATTTACTGACAATCGCCCGTGGCGTTGCCATTGCCAAAGAGCCTCTGAATATTAATCAAGTGATCATGTCTTACTTGACGTCTCCCGAATATAAAAAACTTTTACATTATCATCCCGGCGTACAGGTCAAGAACCGCTTGGAGCCTCAGTTGTTGAATATCAAGGGATCCATCGCTCATATCCGCAAAATTGTCATGAATCTTGTGTCCAATGCCTCCGAGGCAATTGAAGCCACCGGCACGGTGGTCATTTCAACGGAGAATCGCTATCTGGATCAGCCGCTGGATGGCTATGATTCAATCCAGACCGGTGAATACGCCGTACTGATTGTTGAGGATGACGGACCGGGTATTTCACCGGAGGACAGCCAGCGAATTTTTGAACCTTTTTACACCAAGAAGGTCATGGGAAGAAGCGGAACGGGCCTGGGGCTCGCGGTGGTCTGGAACGTCGTGGGAAATCATGATGGCTACATCCGGGTAAAAAGCGATAAGCGAGGCGCCAGATTCGAATTGTATTTTCCTGTGACACGGGATTTAATGGTTGACAAGGCTTCTTCCGTTTCACTGGACAGTTTAAAAGGGAATGGCGAGATGATTCTGGTCGTGGATGACGTCAAAAGCCAGAGGGAAATCTCCTGTATGATGCTTGAGGCGCTGGGATATAAAGCGGAAGCCGTGGAAAGCGGAGAGAAGGCTGTCGAGTACCTGAAAGAAAGGAGCGCCGATCT
>CAZDYR010000393.1:2019-2920 GCA_964509625.1 uncultured Smithella sp.
AATTCATCCCCAACAAAAGGCTTTGATTGTCAGCGGCTTTGCGGAAACGGATCAGGTCAAAGACACGCTGAGAATGGGCGCTGCAAGATACATCAAAAAACCGCTCATCCTGGAAGAACTGGCCCGGGCCGTCCGGGAAACTCTTTTGAACTGATTGACGGAAATGCTGCCGGTGATCAATGGACGGCCGAAGTCCAGACGACCCTTGACAAGCGATCCCTTCCGATAAATTGTCTTGACAGGAAAAATCGTTATTCTTATACTTTGCCCGCAAAACATAATCCCGATTTAATGAATTTACGAACTTTGGAATTGTATCTTCTCGATTGAAAGGAGAAGACCAAATGCGCTGGAGAGGGGAACGTCAAAGCGACAACGTGGAAGACCGGCGCGGGATGTCTATCTCACGAGGTGCAAAAGTCGGTGGGATCAGCGGCCTGGGATTGGTGGCTCTCGTGGTGATCGGCATGTTTCTGGGGATTGATCCCTCCACCCTGATCCAGATGGGGCAGACCATGCAGTCGACTTCCGTTTCCACCGATCAAAGACAGATCCCGGCTGCCGATGATGAGATGCGGAATTTCGTCTCTGTCGTTCTGGCCGAAACCGAAGATGTCTGGAACGAAACATTTCGCAAGGCGGGGAAGACCTACGAAGAGCCGAAGCTGGTTTTGTTTTCCGGTTCGGTTGAATCCGCGTGCGGCATAGCCGGATCGGCTGTCGGCCCCTTTTATTGTCCGGCGGACCATAACGTTTATCTTGATCTTGCGTTTTTCGATGACCTGCATTCCCGGTTCGGTGCGTCCGGTGATTTTGCCCAGGCTTACGTCATTGCCCATGAGGTCGGTCATCATGTTCAGACGCTTCTGGGAATCATGCAAAAAGTGACAGAGCTCCAGGC
>CAZDYR010000394.1:0-2910 GCA_964509625.1 uncultured Smithella sp.
TGCGCCAAAAAGGTGTCGTTAATCGCCTGAAGGCAAAAGGCGGGGTAAGGAAACCGGATTATCAACAATCCGGCAGAAGCCCTGGCAAACACCTCCTTGCAACCCGAACGATTCATTGTTGGATGTTTTAGGAGCAGCGTTTCATGAAACAAGATCGATATCCCCTCGAACCCCTGTTCGGGAAAATTATCGGACCATTTGAGCGGTTTCTCCGGCAAACCACTGCCGGCGGGATCGTCCTCATGGTGATGACGCTCTTGACCTTGATCGTGGCCAGTTCGCCATGGGGAGACGCCTTTCGACATATATGGGAGACGCCCGTGCGCATCGGGATAGGCCGGGCGAATTTGGAAATGTCCCTTCACGCCTGGGTGAACGAAGGTCTGATGGCCCTGTTCTTTTTACTCGTCGGTCTCGAACTCAAACGTGAAATCCTGGTGGGAGAACTCGCCTCCCTGCGCAATGCAGTCCTTCCGGTTGCGGGGGCCATCGGAGGCATGCTGACGCCGTCGGTTATTTACTTCCTGATGAATTCTTCCGGCCCGGCCAAAGCAGGCTGGGGGATACCGATGGCCACGGATATTGCCTTTGCCGTGGGCATCCTTGTTCTTCTGGCCTGGCGTATTCCCAGAAACCTCATTATTTTTTTGACCGCCCTGGCCATTGCGGATGACCTAGGGGCTGTGCTGATCATCGCGCTCTTTTACACACAAACCATTGATACCAGGCTCCTGGGTGTTGCCGCAGGCCTCATCGGCATTCTGATTCTTTGCAACCGCGGAGGCATCCGCTACGCTTTGCCCTATGCGATTCTGGGGATTCTTCTATGGCTGGCTCTCCTGAAATCAGGGATACACGCCACATTGGCCGGCGTCCTCCTGGCCTTCACCATCCCCGCACTCCCGATCTATACGCCAAAACAGTTTGGCCAGCGGCTTTCTGATTTGAGGAATGCCTTTTCCTCGCCGGCTGTCAATCCCGGCGAAACCGGCGCTCCTTTGGACATTACCGCCCGCATGTACGCTACAGCCGAGAGTCTTAAAAAAGCATCATCCGCCGTGCAGTCGCCCTAGCAGCAGATGGAGCATCATCTTTCCCCCTGGGTAACCTTCGGCGTGATCCCTCTGTTTGCCATGGCCAACGCGGGTCTGGATGTGCTGGCTATGCCTTTTCTCGAAGTTATCGTTCAACCCGTGACGCTTGGTGTTTTTCTGGGGTTGGTTTTGGGAAAGTTTTTCGGAATATCGGGGTTTGCCTGGCTGGCGGTAAGACTCGGGCTGGCAAAGCTCCCCAGCGGCGTTCAATGGCGCCATATTTTGGGCGCGGCCTGGCTCGGGGGGATCGGTTTCACGATGTCTCTTTTTATCGGACAACTGGCTTTTGCCGACAACCCCTTACTCTTTACAGAGGCCCGGCTTGGAATCCTCATGGCATCACTCACTTCCGCGATTGCCGGCCTTACCTGGCTCTACCTCAGCGCAAGAAAATCCAAGATTCAGGATTGACGGCCGTTCTATTTCGTTCGTTTAGGCAAGCCCCGTCCGGCACCTGAAAAACAAGAGGGACAGCATCTGCTGTCCCTCTGTGCTTCCCTTTTTACACATTCATATCCTGGTTACACGGCACTCCCTGTTGCCCCAACGCCATTCTTCCTCAATTCCTGCCATTTCTTAAACGCTATGTAGACAACGCCGATGGAGAGAACAATCAGCAATACGTCCACAACCGACAGCGCGATATTTTTCTTCGGCAGATATTTATCGTAAAGCAGAAAAATCAGCGAGTAAATGGTTGTCACCATCATGAAGATCGCCGGCAGAATCGTGAACCATGCCGTTTTCTTGCGGTTCACCAGCCACACGGACACGGCAATCAATGCCAGCGACGCCAGGAGCTGGTTGGCGGAACCGAAGATCGGCCAGATAACCATGACGGCGTTGTTGTATGCCAAAAGAAACATCAAAACAACACTGATCAGCGCGTTGAAGATGTAGGTTTTGAAAATTTTCGGCACATTTTTGAAGATCATCTGCCAGAGCTCTTCAAACAGATAACGGTTCAAACGGACGGCCGTATCCAGGGTCGTCACCACAAATCCTTCCACAAGCAGAATGCCGAATATCGTTCCATAGAGCGGCGGGATGCCGAAGGCCTTATCCAGCAGACCTCCGGCGCCGGCGGCAAACGCCAGGATCGGGTTTGATTTAACGCCCGCAACGGTTGGAAAGGCGATATTCATATAATCCGAAAACGCTATACCGCAGCCGACCGCAATCATAACCCCAATGGCCAGCAAGCCTTCCAGCAGCATGCCGCCAAAGGCGACTCTTTTAACGTCGGATTCCCTGGAAACCTGTTTGGATGAGGTTCCACCGGCCACAAGGCAATGGAATCCGGAAATGGCGCCGCAGGCTACCGTGATGAATAAAATCGGCCAGATAGGACCCAGCTTGGCGTTTCCCTGCGCCACATTAAAAGCCGGCGCGTCAAAGGTTACGCCTTTAAAACCCGCGACAATGCCGCCGATAAACAAAGCGGCCACACCCGCGTAAAGTAAAAACGAATTGGTGAAATCCCGGGGCTGCAGAATAATCCAGACCGGAATGCCCGCCGCAAACAGCGTGTAGATGCAAAGAATAACCATCCAGGTGTTGGTGGAGAGAGCAACCGGAATTTTCAAACCGACCATCACGGAAACGATGCAAACAATAATGGCGATAACGGCAGCCAGGTAAACATTAATCTGCTTTTTATAAATCAGGAATCCCAGGATCGGCGCAAAGCAGGTGATCACGATAACGGATGTGGAAGCGATACCGCCGATCTGCGCCTTGACGACACCGCCAACCTCAATGGTGCGGACAAGCGCCTGGTCCGGCGCCAATTTGAGCACGTCCAGTGAAATCAGAG
>CAZDYR010000395.1:0-2895 GCA_964509625.1 uncultured Smithella sp.
GGATTGGAGAGGAACGGCTGATTTTCCAATTGTCGCCGCAGCGTCAGCAGATGCAGTGGTTTTCCGACCTTTCCTTTTCTCAGATTAGCCGGTTTTTTCGCCGACTAATCCATATTTTTTAAAAATATAATCATTGTCTTCACCGATCGTGGCGGAAATCCACTTCACCCGCAAAGGTGTTTTCGTCATTTTGCCGGTTGTCGGCAATGTTACCATGCCAAACGAAGGGTGAGCAATTTTCGGAAAAGTCCCGCGCGCCTCCCAGTGTTCTTCCTGAAGGACTTCATCAGGCGTCAGCATTTTTGTCGTGACGGGAAGTCCGCCTCCCCGCCATTTGGATCCGGCTGCTTTTACACTATAGGAGGCGAATTTTTCGTTGATTTGTTTGTAGGTGAATTTGCCGACGGCATTTTCCACGACGGCATTTAACTCTTTGACCTTTTCAATATCGTCGGTGATCCGGTCAAGGAGCGTTTTCCAGTCTTCTTCGATTTTCCATCGGCCCAGAAGTTTCAGAGCCGCCCGGAAGTCCTGATCACGGAAACAGGCGATGGCCACATAACCGTCCTGGCACTTGAAAAATCCGTAAGGGCACAGACCGTAATCGAGCGTCCCGTAACGAAGCCGCGGTTTTTTCCATACATAACCGATGGTGGGTGGAAAACCGACGCAGGATGCGTAAGCATCCGCCGTTGCGATGTCGATCATTTGTCCTTCGCCTGACCGGCGCTTGAAGAAGGACGCCACAAGACCGCCGCAGGCCGCGCCTACCGCGGAGGTGTATCCGGCGGCATAAAACCCCGCGCGGGTCGGCCAGTTATAAGGCTCCGGGGTATCCGGGAGATCGCCGATGAGCGCGGCAAGACCCGACTCGGCCTGTGACGTCAGATCCGTCCAGGGCATCTCAGCCATTTCTTTGCCCTTGGCTGTGTAATGCCCGTAGGGCGAAATGGCGATATAAATCAGGCCGGGATTGAGGTCACGCAGTTGCCGGTATCCGATCCCCCAGGTATCCATCTGGCCGGGCGTAAAGGTCTCGATGAGCATGTCGGCGCGTTTGGCCAGGCGCTTGAGATTTTCCCGGCCTTCGGGACTTTCCAGGTCCAGGGTAATTTGGCGTTTGTTGCGGCTTTCCATCAAATAAGGTATCCCGACACCCTGCACATTGGCCCCATACGGACTGATGACGCGGGACGGATCTCCTTCCGGAGGTTCAACTTTAATCACTTCGGCCCCGGCTTCGGCCAGAAAACTCGCGGCGATGTTTCCGGAAAAATTGGCGTAACTCAGATCGAGGACCACCATATCATCCAGAGCTTCCGGCTTTCCTTCGGAGGTTTTCAAAAGCGTTAAAATATTTTTCCAGTCGGATAGTTTGGAAGCGCCTTTTTTCTGCAGGTATCTTGAATAAACTCGCTCTTTAATGGTCCTCACCTCCTTCATAATGAAACATTCTATCCTTAGACAGGTCGTGATAGATCGGCGGTCTCTGACCGACCCGATAATCCCAGGTGCCCACGACCCGTTCTTTTTCCAGATCCTTAATCTGATCCTCCGTCAATCCCAGGATTTTCTTGAAAACATAACGGTTATGATAGCCAAGCGGACGGGTCAGCCATTTGATTCTACCCGGTGTCTTGCTGAGCATGGCGATCGGTCCTTCCACAAGCAGTTTTTTATACATGTCATCTTCAAATAGAATGGCGCTGCCTCTCTCCTTACGCCAATCGTCCTGGCTGATCTGCACGTCGTCCATAACCTCGGCTGCGGCAAAGCGATGCTTGCGGGCCAAACCGGATAATTCCTGAACGTCTTTGGTGATGACCCATTCCTCAAGGACTTTATTTAAGGTCAGCGCATTTTCGCGTTTGAGCCGGCTTGCGGCTTTTTTATAGGTATCGTTTTCGGCAAGGTCATTACGGCCGAGCGCTTTGCAAAACGATTGAAATTGCTTATCCGTGGCAATGGCGATGGCCACAAATTTCCCGTCACGCGTCTTGAATATTCCCGAGGGAGACATGGTCGGATCCATGTTGCCGGTGCGTCCCAGGCTTTCCCCGGTCGCGTCGTGGTAAGTGAAATGACTGAGTGTCCGCATCAGGATTTCCGCCTGACAGCCGTCGATGTACTGTCCCTCTCCTGCGCGCTCCCGGTAATTGAGCGCAATGAGGATGAGCATGGCCGCGTAATAAGCCGGGAAAAAATCGCCGAAAAAATCGGGAACTTTAAAATATTTATCCGTGTCCGGATGACCGGTGACAGACAGAACGCCGCTCGCGCCCTGAGCCAGAAGATCCCATCCGGGAGCGTACCGCCTAGGGCCGAATTGTCCGTATGTGCTGAGGCTCGCGTAAATGACTTTCGGGTTGATCCGGCTTACCTGGGAATAGCCGATGCCCCAGGCCTCCACCGTTCCGGAGGTGAAATTTTCGATAACGACGTCGGCTTTCTCGGCAAGCTTTAGAATCATATCCTTGCCCTTCGGTTTTTTGACGTCAATGCCGACAAAATATTTGCCCGGATTGATGAAATGCCACAGAGGGTTGGAATGCTTCCAGTATTTGCCCCAGTAAGTTCCGCCCCGCCAGTAATCACCCTGATAGGGAACTTCCACTTTCACCACTTCGGCGCCATACTGCCCCAGGAATTTCGCCGCCGTCGGGCCGAAAATCATATGGGACAGATCAAGGACCCGGATGCCTTTGAGCGCTTCCGCCTTTTTATTGATGTCCTCGCGCGCAAAAAGCTTGTCTGTAAAATTAAAATAATCTTCTATCATCTTTACATTCCTATATAAGCTTTTTTGACCAGTTCACTGTTTAAAAGAAAATCACTTGTTCCGGTGAGAACGATATGTCCATCCTGCAACACATAACCCCGGTTGGCGATTTCCAG
>CAZDYR010000396.1:0-2892 GCA_964509625.1 uncultured Smithella sp.
GCCCACCGGTCATCGCCCGCGATGATGTCGGCTTAGCCCTGGGGGGCATCCGCCTGCCCGATGTAGAGGCACCGACCGCCTTGAACACCGGCATCAATTCCGGTGCGACGTTCTGCCAGCTTTACGGCTCCTATGAGCCTTTCGATAATGCGACTCTGCGGTCCATTTATAAAAACCACGGAGACTACGTACACAAAGTCAAGCACTCGGCGATGCGCAATCTAAAAGCGGGCTACATTTTGCCTGAAGCGGCCTGGGAGATAATCCTTGAAGCGGCCAAGGCAGACATTCCGCCTAAATAATGATCGCCTGAAAACCTGTAAAAAAGAGGGGGGGGTGGATGAACGTTCATCCGCCCCCTCGAGGATAACCACAAATTTCAAGTTTGACGTCATGTCGAGCCGGGTGTTTTTGCCAGTGCCGCGTGATAGGAGCTGCGCACGAGCGGCCCCGATTCCACGTATTGAAAGCCCCTGGCATAAGCAATGTCTTTGAATTCGGCGAATTCATCGGGATGGTAATATCGGGCAACCGGCCAGTGCCCCCGCGTGGGCTGCTGATACTGCCCGATGGTCAGGCGCGCGCAGGAGGCAGCCGCCAGGTCGTCGATCAAACGAAGGACATCTTCTTTTTGTTCGCCAAAGCCCACCATGAAGCCGCTCTTGGAAACCATCCGGGATCGGGCAACGCGGTCAAGCAACGCAAGGGATTGCCGGTAGCTGCCCTGCGGCCGCAGGCGGGGAAAAAGCGGCGAAACCACTTCCATATTGTGATTGATGACATCCGGTTTCGTCTCCATGACCCTTTCCAGCGCGTCTTCGCTTCCCTGAAAATCGGGAATCAGCACTTCCACTTTGCAGTTCGGGAGTTCCCCGCGCAGCCGGGCAACCGCATCGGCAAATGCGGAAGCTCCTCCGTCTGTCAGATCGTCGCGCGTCACGGAGGTAATCACAACATAATTCAGATTCATCAATCGTATGGCATCCAACAGATGATCGACTTCCTGTTTATCGGGCGTTTGGGGAATGCCGTGAGCAACATTACAGTAAAGGCAGTCTCTGGTGCAGATGTTGCCGAGAATTAAAAAAGTTGCTGTTCCGCTTTCAAAGCACTCCGCCATGTTTGGACAGGCGGCTTCCTGGCAGACCGTATGAAGCTTCAAACCCGAAAGCGTTGACCGGACATGCCGGCATCCGCCACTGTATGGCGGGCGGACCTTGAGCCAGGAGGGCTTACGCAGCGGTTGGATTATTGCATTCATCTCAAGGTTTTTTCCAGCAGACATCGGGTTTTCCCGCGGCTAAAACCTCGTCGAGACGGCATACCGGCGTGGTGACCGGCGCGTTTTTCACCTGCTCAGGATTTTCTCTGGCCTCTCGGGCAATGGCAATCATCGCGTCGCAAAAGGCATCCAGCGTTTCTTTGCTTTCCGTCTCCGTCGGCTCAATCATGATGGCCTCCGGGACGATGAGCGGAAAATAAATCGTTGGCGGGTGATAACCATAATCAATCAGCCGTTTGGCCATATCGGTGGTGTGCACACCGGACTCGGCCGCCTGCCGTTTTCCGGAAAAGACACATTCATGCATGCAAACCCGGTCGTAGGGCAGATCAAAATGAGGCTTTAATTTTTCCTTGATATAGTTTGCATTGAGTACGGCCATTTCCGTAGCTCGGGTCAGACCTTGCTCGCCCAGCGAGCGGATATAAGCGTAGGCCTTCACAATGACATTGAAATTGCCGTAAAAGGCGCGCACGCGGCCGATGCTGCGCGGAAAATTCTCCGACCATTGAAAGGTCTGATCTTTCTTGACAATCCGAGGCACCGGCAGAAAATCTGCCAGTTTCGCGTTCACCCCCACGGGACCGCTTCCCGGTCCGCCCCCGCCGTGAGGCGTGGAGAATGTTTTGTGCAAATTGAGCTGGATGACGTCGAACCCGAGGTCGCCGGGCCGGACTTTCCCTATAAAAGCATTGGCATTGGCGCCGTCGCCATAAAGGAGCCCGCCCTTCCCGTGAACAAGGGCGGCGACTTTTTCAATGTTGCGCTCGAAAAGACCCAGGGTGTTGGGGTTGGTCAGCATCAGGGCGGCCACATCTTCCGTCATCAGCGATTCCAGATGTCCGATATCAACGCCCCCCTCCGGGTTGGACCTCAGAGTCACCGTTTCAAACCCGCACAGCGCGCCGGATGCCGGATTGGTGCCATGCGCCGCGTCCGGAATGAGAATGCGATGACGCTTTTCTTCTTTCGCTTCAAAATATTTTTTGATCATCATCACGCCGGTCAGTTCGCCGTGCGCGCCCGCCGCGGGCTGCAACGTGAAATCCTCCATGCCGAAAATATTGCTGAGCAAGCGCTGCATGGCAAACATCAGTTCCAGATTCCCCCGGGCATACATATCCGGTGCATAGGGGTGCAATCCGGTAAACGCCGGAAACGCCGCAACGGTTTCATTGACCTTGGGGTTGTATTTCATCGTGCAGGAACCCAGCGGATAAAACCCCATATCCACGCCGAAGTTCCGGCGCGACAGGTTGGTATAATGCCGCACCAGATCGATTTCAGCCACTTCCGGCAGTTCCAGGTCATCGCGCAGATACTGAGGGCCGATGATGGACGCAAGATCAATTTGGGGAACATCGCTTTGCGGAACGTCCGTTGTGCTCCTGCCGGATTTGCTGATTTCAAAAATCAATTCCATGCTTGAACTCCTCACATCAGAATCCGGATAACGCGATCCATGTCTTCCTTCGAAAGCATCTCCGTCGCGCAGAACAATACGGCATTTTCCAGTTCGGGATAATGTCCGGTCAGCTCGTATCCGCCGACGATGCCCTCTTTTTGCAGTTTTTGATTAACGGTGCGAGCGTCGGGACACACCATGACGA
>CAZDYR010000397.1:0-2890 GCA_964509625.1 uncultured Smithella sp.
GACAGTAGTGATTTTCCATAAAAGACAAGTTTGTCAGATAATCATCTCTCAGCCGCTGGCGCAAGGCATCCATCGTCTGGGGAGACAGTTCATTTTCCCCCCTGAGAAAAATCCGGCAAAAGTCGGTATTCTCTTCCACAAACCGCAAATGAGAGCTGATAAAGGCCGCAATCTTATCGTGCAGATTTTCAGCGGCTTCCACTTCTTCTAAAATTGACGCGTACATGAGGGTCAACTTTTCAATGATCATGCTTGTATAAAGCGTTTCCTTGCTTTCAAAAAAAAGATACAGAGCCCCGGTGGAAAAACCCGAAGCGCCGGCGATCTCGGCCATGGTAACGTTGTGATACCCCCGGGCCGAAAAGATCTTTTCCGCCTCCGTGAGAATCGCCGCCCGCCTCATGTTGAACTCACGTTCTTTTCGCTTTGCTTTTTCCATCTGCCGATCCGTGTTTATTTTTATGAATATACATTCATAATTATGAATCATCGTTCACATTAATTTCAGGTTTTGTCAAGATTTTTTTAGGCAACAGACGGCTATGAATTCAGGTATTGAAGAATCCCGGAAAATATGCGATAAAGATACGCAATAAAGATCTTTTCCGAAACATGGGAAAAGCCTTAAAGAATCAGCATTTTATAGCATAGATGAGCAGGCCGTGAAAAAGGATACCCTGAAAAATCTGCCGAATATTGTACCGGACGTACCGTCGCTGCCGATGGTCGCGTCCCGCATTCTGCACATCATCGCCGACGACAACTCCTCGCTGGAAGACTTAAAAAAAGTCATCTCCATGGACCAGGCCTTCTCCTCCCGCCTGCTCAAAGTGGCCAATTCTCCTTACTACAGAGCCAGCAACACCGTTTCCGACGTTACCGACGCCATTACGCGCATCGGATTTACCACCGTGCAGGCGCTTGTCTTCGCGATATCCTTAAAAGATCTGCGCCGCCCGTTGAACAAAATCGATGTTTCGCTATGGGAACATTCTCTGGCCGTTTCCGTCGCGTCGGGCATGATCGCCAGGGATACAGGCGTGATCCCCTCCGGCGAGGCGTTTGTTTACGGCCTGCTGCATGACATCGGCAAAGTCGTGATCAACCTTTCCATGAAAAAAGAATTCGCCGAGGTCATCCGGACCGTCCAGGAACAGCGGATTCCTTTCGCGGAAGCGGAAAACAGGGTCCTGGGCTTTGATCATGGCGATATGGGCAAATTTGTCGCCGAACAATGGCGGCTTCCTCAAAACATGGCTTTCGCCATCGCGAACCACCATGAACCGGACATTCTGGAAAGCGGTGAAACGGCCGATCTAAAAAAGAAAACGCTGATTGTCAAAGCGGCCGACGCTTTGTGCTCGTCCCTCGACATCGGGCTGACCTACAGCGCGGACCTTTCGAGCGAGGAGTGGCATTTCCTGAAGCTGTCGAGTTCCAAAAAACGGGAAGCGCTGGGCGCCATCATCGTGGAAGAATACCAGAACTACCGCAATTTTGTCATGGGGCAAGGTCCTCAATCCGCATAAACTGACTTTGCCGACCTGGAAAGGCCGATATGGACGCATCTCAGAATCAAGGACGCCAGGAAATCCTATACCGCTACGCGGCGCAAAAAGCCCTCCAGGATTTGAGAAGCCGGGTTCCTCTGGACGCGTCTCTCCAGCAGCTTTTAAACACCTACCCTCTCTTCAGTTATTGCCGGTCGGAAATCGACGAAGAAGACAAATCGATGCTCAAGGACATCGCCGCGTCCGGACAAAACGATCTGCTCCTCAGGCGTTTCGCCCTGAAACTGCTGCACCGGTTTGAACAGCATCCGGACGTGAAAGATTTTTTCCGTGACCTGTGGGAGAAATCTTCCGAGTATGAGATCAAACTGGAAGTCCTCTGGAGCCTTTTGAGCAATCCGGATCTTTCCGAAGAGCTGTACGCGGACATCGGCAGGCATTTTGATGCCGCCAACTGGGACAAGTGGCTGCCCCTGATTGTGGAAAAGCTGGAGGGTGACGCGGACGAAAAAGCCCACGTCAAAGAACTGATGAAAAGATACTTTAACCTGTAGTCCCGGAAGTTATCCGGCGCAATCGGGGATTGCGCCCTACATTTACAACGCGGCTACCCGTCGAGTTCGCGGATAACCTCTTCAATGACGCCGCCGCCCAGCACTTCATCTCGCGCGTAAAAAACGACGGCCTGCCCCGGGGTAATCGATTCCTGAGCGTCCTTAAACATCACCTTTAATTTCTCACCTTCTTTTGCCACAACACAGCGCGCCGGCTTCTTGCGGTAGCGGATTTTTGCTTCCACCTCGTCGGGAAATTGATCAGTTAAAAGATTTAAATCGGCGGCGATCAATCCCCGCGCGAACAGGTCTTCTTTATTCCCGACAACGATTGAATTCGTCCGGACATCGATGGACAAAACGTAAAGCGGTCTGTGTGCGCTGATCCCGAGTCCGCCGCGCTGCCCGATGGTATAGTCCACAATGCCGCGATGCCTGCCCAGCCTTGTGCCGTTTTGATCGACAATGTCCCCTGCGGGGACGTTCAGATTTCTCAAGGAAAACAACTGCCTGTAATTTCCATCCGGAACAAAACAGATGTCCTGGCTTTCAGACCGCTCAGCGACATGCAAACGCGCTTTTCCGGCTTTTGCGCGAACGTCCTCCTTGGTCATGTTTCCCAGCGGAAAAAGGATAAAGGGCAGATCCGCGCTCCTGATCCCGTACAGAAAATAGCTCTGGTCTTTGAGCCTGTCTTTGGGGCGGCGCAGATGCCACGCTCCGTCAGGACTCCGGTCAATACGCGCGTAATGGCCGGTAGCCAGAAGATCAAACTTCAGATCGCTGGCTTCGGCCATCAGGGCTCCGAATTTCAGGTGGCGATTG
>CAZDYR010000398.1:0-2883 GCA_964509625.1 uncultured Smithella sp.
GGTCCCTCCCCGCCAGTAGTCGCCCTGGTAGGGAACTTCCACCTTAATTACTTCGGCCCCGTATTGTCCCAGAGACTTTGCCGCCGTCGGTCCGAAAATCATATGGGACAGGTCGAGCACACGGATGCCTTTGAGCGCTTCCGCCTTTTTGTCGGTATCCTGCGGGGCAAAAAGCTTGTCTGTAAAATTAAAATAATCTTCAGTCATCGTTACATTCCTATATACGCTTTCTTGACCAGTTCGCTGTTTAAGAGAAAATCATTTGTTCCTGTGAGAACGATGTGGCCATCCTGCAGGACATAGCCCCGGTTGGCGATCTCCAGGGCATACAGCGCGTTTTGTTCCGACAGGAGTACGGTAATGCCGTCGCCGGGGAAGGTTTTGATGGCGTCGTAAATCTGGGACATGATGAGCGGGCTCAGCCCCAGCGAGGGCTCATCGATCATCAGGAGTTTCGGCTGGGCCATGAGTCCGCGGGCAATAACCAGCATCTGTTGTTCGCCTCCGCTCATCAGGCTTGCCCGTTGGCTTGCGCGATCTTTCAGGATGGGAAAGAGGTTACAGACCTTCTCCATCATTTCCTTTCTTTTTTTCCAGGCCTTTTTCGTGCTGGCTCCCATGAGCAAATTTTCCTTCACCGTCAGGTAAGGGAAAATTTTTCTTCCTTCCGGAATCTGGGAGATGCCTTTATTGACAATGTGATCGGAGGACTCCTTTTGGATGTCTTCACCTAAAAAGGAGATCGTTCCTGTTTTGGCGGGCAAGACGCCGGAGACATTGTTGAGCAACGTCGTTTTTCCCGCGCCGTTGGCCCCGAGGAGGGCGACGATCTCTCCTTGTTCGATCTGTAAAGTCACGTCATGAAGAACAGGGATCACACCATAGGCGGCGTTCAGGTTTTTAATGCTGAGCATGACGGCCTCCCAGATAGGCTTCAATGATTTTGGGATCCGAGGTGACCTCCCGGGGCGGACCCTCCGCGATCTTTTTGCCATACTGCAAAACGACAACCCGCTGGGTTGCATTCATGATAATTTTCATAACGTGTTCGATCCACAGGATGGTAAAGGCAAATTGTTCCTGCGCGCTCCAGATCATATCCAGCGCGTGTGACGCCTCCGTTGGATTCAGGCCGGCCATAACTTCGTCCAGCAGCAGCAGCTTTGGTGTGGTGGCCAGGGCCCGGGCCAGTTCCAGCATGCGCAATTCATAGAGATTCAAATCACGCGCCAGGGTGTCGCGCTTGGAAAAGAGCCCCACGAATTCCAGATAATAGGAAGCCTCCAGGGCCGCATCGGGAACACTCATATTGGGCCGATGTTTTCCGTTGAGGACGCCAACCATCACCCCGGCCAGAGCCGTCATGGATTCAAAGGGCTGGGGAATCTGATACGTGCGGGAGATGCCGAGCCAGCAGATTTTGTGGCTGGGCATGCCTGTAATATCCGTTCCGTCAAAGCGGATCGTTCCGCGATCGGGTTTGTAAATGCCGCAGATCAGATTTAACATCGTCGTTTTTCCGGCGCCGTTAGGGCCGATTAAACCCACGACTTCCCCCTCGTTAACGGTAAAACTGACGTCGCTTACCGCGGCAAGCCCCCCAAATTTTTTTGATACGGTCGTTATCTCCAGCACAGCGCTATTCTCTCCTTACATGCAGTTTTGGAAAATAATCCCGGGGACGTCTTTTCTTATACAGCCCCCACAGTCCTTCTCCGCGTGGAAGAAAAACAATCAGTGCAATCAGAATCAGGGGGAACACGAAATAGTTCACGGGCCCGAGCCCCCTCAGCGAATCTTCAAGAATGGAGATCAGATAAGCTCCGGGTATCGCGCCATAAAGAAATGCCCTGCCCCCGACGATCACGATGATCAGGATCTTCGTCATAAAATCCAGAGGAAGATAGGTTACGCCGGCAAAGGTGCGGAAGGTGTGGACGATGAACCAGCCGACGATTCCGGTCAGGATGGAAGGCGCCACGTAAAAGAATATTTTGTAAGCGTCTACTCTTACCCCCATCATGCGGGCCACGTTTTCATTTTCGTTCACGGCCGCCATACTGATGCCGATCCGGGAACGCACGGTGCGATCACAGAAGAGGAGATATGTCAGCATCAGAAGCAGGGAAAGATAGTAATAGGCAATGTAATTCCAGGAAACCTTCTCGAAGGACAGGAGTGGACTCATCCCCACGAGACCCACTTCTCCCCGGAAGATGTCTCCCCAAATGTAGGTGACATCCAGGAAGGTCAGCGGCAAAATCAGGGTGATGAGAGAAAAATAAAGTCCTTTGGCGATCAGCGTTGTCGGGCTCAAAAGCAAGGCGATGGTCGCACAGACGGCAATGGTTGCCGCAAGCGTCATCGCGGGACTCCAGCCGAAATGGAGATTCAGAAGGGCGGCGGTGTAGCCGCCGATTCCCAGATAGAGCTGCGGACCGAAATTGACCCGTCCTGTTCCCAGCATCTGAAGCGCCAGGGGAATGGCGATGGCCGCATAGAGATTGGCAGTGGTGAACATGGTCAGGATGTGCGGATAGGAATAGACGAACAGAGGCAGAATCAGCAGAACACTGATGCCGATGGTCGGATTTCTCCAATAGCGGGGTTCAATCACCCATTCCGTTTTCTTGTCACGAAAGCGGGCGACAATGCGGTCGCGGCGTAATTCAAAGTTTACCATAAGGTTTCTCCTGCAAAAATACCCCCGCGCCGGTAAATCATCACCACCAGAGTGACAATTAAGGCGGCAAGCCCCATAAAGCGGGAAACAAAGACGAAGCTGACTGAGGCGTGAATGAATCCAATCAGGTAGGAAGCCACAATACTTCCCTTGAGATTGCCTAAACCCCCGAGAATGGAAATCAGCATGGCGGTCATCAG
>CAZDYR010000399.1:0-2881 GCA_964509625.1 uncultured Smithella sp.
CTGGAAGACCTGGACCATATCGGCATTAATCGTTTCGCCCTTTACGGCTATTCGAAGGGAGGCGCCGTGCCCCGGCAGATCAAAGGCGATGGACCGGAAGGAATCGGCAAGAGCATCCGTGATGGGATGCCACGATCCGGCCTGTCCCATGAACCCATGGAGAAATACAACAACCGGGGCGTCGGCAGATCCCTTTGTCTCGTAATGCAGAGTGGTATTTCTTATGCTCTGAGGAGGACTTTCGGCCATCGTCCGGGCAAGCGCGGTCAACGCTTTCCGGCCGTATTTCATTTTTCCCTGCCGGTCGTCGTTCGAAAGGAGAATGATTCTCTTGGGAAGCTTGTAACCGGGCAACACATTGCGCAATGCATCCAGAACGACTTTTTCATCAAAAGGCAGGGACGTCTCCACAAACGCCCAGGGCGAAAGCCCGAATTCCCGATGCGGCACGGGAACCACGATGGCGGTGATCATGCCCTCCTGTTTGAGCAGGTGATTTTCAATTTCCAGGGGGGATATGTTTTCTCCGCCGGAGATGAAAATACCGTCCGTCCGTCCGGAAACGGTAAGGAAACCTCCCTCGTCGAGCATACCCGCGTCGGCGGTCTTGAAAAATCCATCCTGGTCAAAAGGAAGGGTCTCCCTCTCATCCAGGTATCGCTTGAAAAGAGTTTTACCCCCCAGCAGGATGCTGTTGTCTTGAGCGATGCGAATGTCGCGATAGGGAACCGTGCAGCCGGCGGTGAAATAAGCCTTTCTTGCGCTTCCTTTCGGGACGCCGGTGACCTGCGCACAGGATTCCGTGCATCCGTAAGTCGGCATGATGGGGAGCCCAAGATCGAGGGACGCTTCGATCAGCCAGGGAGGCGATGGAGCGCCGCCCAGCAGGATCGCTTTCATCTGTTTCAGAATGGCCATCAGGTCATCGTGTTGGAGAAGGCGGATCAGCTGTGCCGGGACCACGGAAGTGACGGTGGGGACGTGATGTCGGATGGAGGCCTCCATGTTTTGCCGTGATGCGGGAAGTATACAGGCGCTGCCGGAAAGCAGTGTTCTGAGCCAGATCAGAACGCCGCCCACGTGAAAAAGAGGCAGGCTCAGAAGCCAGCGGTCGGTGCTGTCCAGGCTGATGCATTCATTGGTTCCCAGGGCGCTGTAAATGTGGTTTCCCACGGTGTGTACAATGCCGCGGGGACGGCCTGTCGATCCGGAGGTAAAGATGGCGCTGGCTTCCTGATCGAAGGGGATGGCCGGCCATGCCATGTTTTGACGGCAAACGTTCCGCGGAGGCATGACCTGCTGCGCGGGGATAGTGACGCATTTTGCTTCTCCCGGTGTTTGGGCGTCCGTCACCAGAAAGTCAATATCGGTTTGCGCAAAAAGGCCGGCAAGCGGCGCTTTGAAATCCAGGGGGATGTAAAGGAAATCCATCAGCCAGGATGCGAGAAACAGGTACAGATGCAGCTCGCTGTTCGTTTGGTGCAAGGCCAGCCGGCTTCCTCGGCCAACGCCGATTTCCTTGAGGTTTTCCGTGGTGAAACGCAGATTTTTCTCCACATCGCGGAAACTCAAAGTGGCCCGAGATGTGATCAATGCGGCATTGTCCCCGTGTGCCTGAAACAGGCGGTCCAGCCGGATGGATTTTGTAGAAAGGAACGCCTCTTTCATAGATTTTCTTTCGTAAGGACATGGAAGTTTAAGCGCATTCCCGACAGCAACTCCCTTGGGATCTGGAGCATTCCTTCAGTGACCGAAGGCGATTCCATCAATACGTCCGATTCCAGATATCTGAGCGTATCAAGCCCGTGCGCGGTTGCCGGCGGAAGGCCGGCAAGTCTGGCAAATGCGCCCAGCCCGGCAAGCGTAACACCGGTGTTGAAGGCTGAACTCAAGATCGTTTGGATGTTTCGCTTCGCGGCGGCCGCTGTGAAACGAAACATGCCGGACATCCCCGCAAGCAGTCCCGGTTTCAAAATAACCGTCCGAATGTCGGGAGGCAGACTCGATGGATCAGGATGACGGGAATCGATATAAACGGACAGCGACTCATCGGACGCTTTGGGCCAGGAAAAGGCCTCTGATGGCGGGGTTTCTCCGTCCCTCAGCGGTTCTTCGGCATACTCCACATTTAAATGATGAAGCTCTCTGCAGTAAGCTAAATATGTTTCAGCTGACAAATTTTTATTGCCGTCCAGACGCAATATGAGATCTTTGCCCATCTCATCGACCAGATTCAAAATTTGCCGGATTTCTTCATTGGCCTGAAGTCTCCCGACCTTGACTTTTACGGTTCTGACGCCGCTGGCTTTCAGAGCGCGGATTTGTCTTGAAAATTCCCTTTTCATGGGGTCCGGAATAAAAAGGCCGCTCACCGGGATTCTGATTGGATCGGGCAGGTGGTTCAGCCTCTCTTGAAGATAAAGGTGAAGCAAGGCACATTCGATGCCAAAGCGCGCATGGGAGGTAAAGACGCCAGTAAGCGGCACTGTTCCCGTAAAGGGCGATTGAATAATAAATTGTTCGAATGTCACATTTGAGCCGCCTCCCCATTTATTTACGACGGCGAGATCCCGTTTGCATTGTTCCAGAGAGATCAAATCCCATCCGGGAAGCGGTGCGACTTCGCCCAGACCGACCCTGCCTTTACGGTCTGTGAGAATGAGGATAAAGCCTTCACGACGGGAGAGCAAAACATTGCCGACCCTTATCGGTTGAATGAAGGGGATGGAAAACCGATAAACCTCGACGGCCTCAATGATTAGTAGTGCCATGGGAATTTTGTGAAATCCTTGGGACGCTTCTGAAGGAAGGAATCGCGGCCTTCTTCGGCCTCCGGTGTCCCGTAAGCCAGTCGCGTGGCTTCCCCGGCAAAAAGCTGCTG
>CAZDYR010000400.1:0-2878 GCA_964509625.1 uncultured Smithella sp.
TCTTCATAGTGTGATTCGGTATAGGTGAAGTTGCCGCGGCCGCTGGTCATGGACCGCAGGTCGGGAGCATACTTTAAAATTTCCGCCAGAGGTACCTGGCCTTTAATGACCTGGTTGGTACCGTTGGTGTCCATTCCCAGCACGCGTCCCCGACGGCTGTTGAGATCGCCGATGACGTCACCCATGTATTCATCTGGAACTTCGATGGCAATATTGACGATCGGTTCCAGCAGAATCGGCTGGCATTCCATAACGCCTTTCTGAAACGCCATGGAACCGGCTATTTTGAAGGCCATTTCCGATGAATCCACGGTATGATAAGAGCCGAAAACCAGAGATATCCTGAAATCCACGACGGGATAGCCTGCGATAACCCCTTTGGCGGCGGCTTCCTGAATGCCTTTGTCTACAGCCGGGCGGTATTGCCCCGGAATAACACCCCCGACGATTTTATCGAGGAATTCATAACCGCTGCCGCGGGGAAGCGGTTCAATATCAATCGTGCAATCGCCAAACTGGCCGCGTCCACCGGACTGTTTCTTGTAACGGCCCTGAACGTTGGTTTTGCCTTTAATGGTTTCCAGGTAAGGGACTTTCGGCGTGTTCAGATTGACTTCCACACCGAATTTTCTTTTCATTTTTTCCACATTGACTTCAATGTGTGTCTGACCCATGCCGGAAAGAATCATTTCCTTGGTCTGAACGTTGCGCGAGAAAACAATGGTCGGATCTTCTTCCGTCAGACGGTGGATGGAGGAGGCAATCTTGTCTTCGTCGCCGCGTGATTTCGGCTCTACGGCAAAAGACATAATGGGCGGCGGAACGGCGACTTTTTCGAAAATAATGGGAGTCTTTTCGGCGCACAGCGTATCGCCGGTAACGGTCTCCTTAAGTTTAGCGACACCTGCGATATCACCAGGAATCAATGTTTCAGCCTGCTTCTGGTTTTTGCCTTCCAGGAAGAAAATATGTCCGAATTTTTCCGTTATTTTTCTCGTAGAGTTGTAAACCGCCGTATCAGAGTTGAGTTTTCCGGAATAGACCCGGAAAAGGGTCAGGCGTCCGGCGTAAGGATCGGCGATAGTTTTAAAAACGATGGCCGAAAAGGGAGCGTCTTCTGAAGGTTGTCTTTCTTCAACATCATCCGTTTTAGGCTTTTTGCCTTTAGCCGGTCCACGGTCTACGGGGGAGGCGAAGGAACTGACAGCCAGATCCATCAACATCGTTACACCGATGCCTTTGACGGCTGAACCGCAGATGACGGGGACAACGCTTCCAGATACAACGCCTTTCCTTAAACCGGACTTGAGTTCTTCGGGGGAAAGCTCACCGGCTTCCAGGTATTTATTCATCAGTTCATCGTCAGCTTCGGCAATATCTTCAACCATGGAACTGCGCAGCAGACTGGCCTCATCCATCAGATCCGGGGGAATATCCGATGCCTTGCCAACGCCTTTATTGTCGGTAAAAGTATAGGCTTTCATGGTAACCAGATCGACAATACCCTGAAACTTGTCTTCCGCCCCGATGGGCAAGCAGACGGGGGTGGCTTTTTTCTTGAGTTTTGTTTTGATGCTTTCGAGCACTTTGTTGAAGTCCGCTCTTTCACGGTCCATCCGGTTAATAAAAATCATGCGGGGGAGGGAATACTCATCAGCGATTTCCCATACTTTTTGTGTCTGAAACTCGACACCGCCGACGGAATCGATCACCACGACCGCGTTATCCACAACGCTCATGGAGCATTTGATGTCAAAGGTAAAGTTGGAGTCACCCGGGGTGTCAATCATATTGATTTTATGCTTATCCCATTCAACAAAATTGGCGGCGGATGAAATGGAAACATGCTTTTTCTGCTCTTCGGGTTCATAATCCATCGTGGAAGAGCCGTCGTCAACGCGGCCCAGCCGTTCATTTTTTCCGGAAACGAATAAAAGGGATTCACAAAGAGAGGTTTTGCCTGTGCCACCGTGACCGATGACGGCCATGTTTCTGAGAGATTTTGGTTCGTACTTTGCCATGAAAACTCCTTTCGATATCTCAACAAGATCCTTAGAAGATCTGATGAAACGGGTGATTCAGAATGCGGGGTTGTTTAACGTATCCGGCAACTAAAATCAAGATAATTTTCAACTTCTGACGATGGATGCGATATCGTGACGGACGGCGATGGCGGCTTTTGGAAAGACATTCAGGGAGTCATCTTTTCCGTAGATTTTTTTCACCCAGTTTCATGGGGAAAAAAATGGAAAAAAGACAAAGAAACAGGGCGAAAGCGAAAGACAGGATAAACCAGAGCATTTGCATGAACGAAAAACCGTAACCATGCATTCTGGACATGAAAATTCTGTATACCGGCCCCGCTTCCAGGATCAGAACGGATGCAATCAGTCCGAAGGAAAGCAGCATGAAGAGTACGCCTCCGAAACTTGTCACTGAGAGAGCCGGATTCTCCGATTTGAAGTCCGGGTAACGAGCGCCCAGGCCCACGGCCAGGCCGACAATGGCCGGTACCAGAAAAAAAATGGTCAGCATGGACAAAAACATCATAAACGGTGTCACGCCCAGCAGAATATTTGTCGCAACAATAAGCAGTTCCGATAAAACCAGAAGCGGGATGTAATACAGGAAAAATTTGATCCATAAAAAGGTTTTCATCGAAACAGGCGCCGCCTGGATGATCCAGAAAGCCTCGCCTTCCATGCTAACCGCCGGAAACACAAAGCGGGCTGAAATGGCCGAAAGCACAAAGGCGGCCAGCCCGACATTCAAAAAAGAAAAGATGTTTTGCAGATAGATGGTTTTAATCGGTGATTTATCCAGAGGCAGAACGGAAAAATTATACAGATAAACCACAATCAGCGCGCAGATTAAAAAC
>CAZDYR010000401.1:0-2869 GCA_964509625.1 uncultured Smithella sp.
GCAATGCCCCCTCAATCTTTTTTATAGAGGGTTCAAGAAGGACCAGATGCTCATATTTCAACACATCATAAACATTGATACCTTCCGACCGAATCATTTTTACATTCTTTAGGTTCCGTGATGATTTCATTAAAACGGCATCATCCTGATCGATAACAAAAAGGGTTTTCCCCAGACCGAAGAGATCCACTACTTTCTTAAAGGCTTTGGTGCTGATCTTTTCCATCGGAAAATTTCGCAAGATGGTCATCTTTTCTTCTTTAACCTTCATGCTGAGTACCGAAACAAGCGCTTTTTTCCGCACTTTTTTAGGAACGCTGTATGAATAATCACGGGGTTGGGGTCCGAAAACGGTGCCACCCCCCCTCCAGATGGGTGAACGGGATGTGCCTGATCGCGCGCGGCCGGTTCCTTTCTGGCGCCAGGGCTTCTTTCCTCCACCACTGATATCCCCGCGCGCTTTGGTGGCCGATGTTCCGGCCCGGCGTGAAGCCAGTTGCATCTTAACAACATCATGAATTGTTGCTTCGTTAATTTCCGCGCCGAACACGGCATCGTTCAACTCAACCTCGGCAACCTTCTTCTTCTCAATATCAAAAACATCTGCTACTGCCATGTTTATTACTCCACTGATCTACGCGCTTTTTTTCCTGGCTTGCTTAATAATCACATATCCATTTTTACAGCCGGGAATGGACCCTTTTAACAGCAATAAATTTCTATCAGGACGCACTTGCCATATTTGCAGGTTTTGCACGGTTTTTCGTACATCACCCATGTGACCGCCCATTTTTGTCCCTTTAAATACACGAGCCGGATCAGCACTGGCGCCAATGGACCCCGGGGCCCTGTGGAACATGGACCCGTGCGTCGCACGACCGCCGCCAAATCCGTGTCTTTTTACGACACCCTGAAATCCCTTACCCTTTGATGTTCCGACAACATCGACATAGCTGCCCGCCTGAAAAATATCAGACGTGATTTCCTGGCCGACTTCGTACGGACCGGCATCAGCGGGAAATTCTTTCAGCACCCGGAAGAAACCTTTATTCGCTTTGTTGAAATGACCTTGAAGCGGTTTGGTTACATTTTTCTGTTTGACACGGCCATATCCGATCTGAACGGCATCATAGCCATCTTTCTGTTTCGTCTTAACCTGAACGACAATCGACGGCTCAACCTCAATGGCTGTAACACCGACAGCTGCCCCGTCTTCGGCAAACACCTGTGTCATTCCTAATTTTTTCCCAATGATTCCCTTGCTCATGATCATCCAACTTTTTTATATAATAAAGCCACAATACTCATCATTCTGGAAAACGGCAACACACAAACCATTTTCCACTGCTACGACTCAACGCCTACGCCTTGATTTCGACATCCACGCCCGCCGACAGATCCAGTTTCATCAGGGCATCCACCGTGGCCTGCGTCGGCTCTACAATATCAATCAATCTTTTGTGTGTACGAATTTCGAACTGCTCCCGGGATTTCTTATCCACATGCGGTGAACGATTGACACAGTATTTATTGATTTCCGTAGGAAGAGGTATGGGACCGGCGACACGCGCACCGGTCCGTTTTGCAGTATCCACTATTTCTTCAACAGAACGATCCAGCAGTTTGTAATCGTAAGCTTTGAGACGAATTCTTATTTTTTGTTCTTTCATTGATCCAATAACCTACAGTTTCTATGCGATAACTTTGCTTACGACACCTGCGCCAACTGTTCTGCCACCTTCGCGAATAGCAAATCTCAGCTGTTCTTCCATGGCGATAGGCATAATGAGTTCAATATTCATCTTGACGTTATCACCGGGCATAACCATTTCGACACCCTCGGGCAACGTCGCAACTCCCGTCACGTCTGTTGTGCGGAAATAAAACTGCGGGCGATAACCGGAAAAGAACGGTGTATGACGACCGCCTTCTTCCTTGGTCAGAACGTAAACAGCCGCTTCAAATTTTGTATGGGGTGTGATGGAAGCGGGTTTTGCAACAACCTGGCCTCTTTCCACTTCTTCGCGCTTGATGCCACGAATCAATAAACCAACGTCGTCACCGGCACGGCCTTCATCGAGGGTTTTACGGAACATCTCAACACCCGTAACAACCGTCTTGATCGTTGGGCGAATGCCGATAATTTCAACTTCTTCACCAACCTTAACAATGCCACGATCTACACGACCGGTCACAACGGTGCCGCGTCCGGAAATCGTGAAAACGTCTCCAACCGGCATTAGGAAGGGCTTATCCATGTCGCGCTTCGGTTCCGGAATATAATCATCAACCGCTTTCATCAGCTCCTCGATGCATTTCACATCGGGAGAATTGGTATCCTCGGCTTCCAGCGCTTTGAGCGCTGAACCGCGGATAATGGGGATTTTATCGCCGGGAAATTCGTACTGGGTCAAAAGTTCGCGCAGTTCAAGCTCCACGAGATCCAACAGCTCGGGATCATCAACCAGATCAACTTTATTGAGGAAAACGACAACGTAGGGAACCTGCACCTGACGGGCAAGGAGGATGTGCTCGCGGGTCTGAGGCATCGGACCGTCGGAGGCTGCGACAACCAGAATCGTTCCATCCATGTGAGCGGCGCCGGAAATCATGTTTTTGATATAGTCGGCATGGCCGGGGCAGTCCACGTGGGCGTAATGTCTTTTTTCTGTTTCATATTCCACGTGGGAAATATTGATCGTGACGCCGCGCTCTTTTTCTTCGGGAGCGTTGTCAATGGAATCGAAAGCACGGAATTCCGCAAAACCTTTTTTGGCCAGATACTTGGTAATGGCGGCCGTCAATGTCGTCTTGCCGTGATCCACGTGACCGATTGTTCCTATATTTAAATGCGGCTTTGTCCTTTCAA
>CAZDYR010000402.1:0-1877 GCA_964509625.1 uncultured Smithella sp.
GCAGCAGCGGCCTTTTCGGATTTTATCTGCATCAGGTCTACCGATGGGGAAGCACGCACGACCCTCTGACCGAAAGAATTCGCGCCAACTTTCCTCAGCTGCTCAAACAGGCCCAGGGCGCCATCCGTCCGGCGAAGCGGGTCATGGGAGGGGCGATGCTTCTGTTGCTTCTGGCCCAGATCATTTCCGACGAGCGAGACGGGTTTGCCGGAACGATTGTGATCACGGATGAAGAAAGGAACGTTGTCCGCGATCTTATCAAGCAATGCGTGGACTGGGGCCAGATGCATTTTGTCATCATGGTGGCGGGGATCGCAGCCGGTTACCTGGGACGGATCGACGCCTGGATTCTGCAGCGGTTCGACTCGCTTCTGGGGCGCTATGACGCCGGAGACCGCGTGGTGCTGCGCAGCGTGGTGCAGTTTGACGTGGACATTTTGATTGAGCGCGCCCTGGCGACAACAAAAAAAGGGGAGGAGGACGAGTTGATGAGGCAGATCCAGCTCCTGCGTTTCGGCGTGGACCCCGTTGTCAGCGATCAGACAAATAAATTTCTCAGGACGTTGGCCTACCGGTGCGGCATACGCTCTCCGGAAGCCGTCTTGAAAAGAAGAAATATCCGTGAACTTGTGCTGGCGATCTGCCAGCAGATGAATAGAAGATCATGTGTCCGGGTTGGCGGTTGATGTGATGTTGAATCCTCAGGATCATGGTGCCCGCTGATCGCCGGAAAAGAGAGGTGATTATGAAAGAAATGTATGAGTGCGGAGAATGTGAGGAATTTTTTAACGAAGTGCAGGATCATTACCGGGAGGAGGAAAAAAAGGAGGATGTCATTCCGATCGGCTTGCGGCTGAAAGCGCTGCGTGAGAAGCAGGGGATGTCCCTGGAGCATTTTTCGGGAATTTCGGGCATTGATCAGGACAAGGTCAAGGACATTGAGGCCCGGCGGATTCTTCCGGATCTGGCGACCATCGTGAAGCTGTCTCGGGCTTTCAGGATGGGGGCGGAGGGCTCCGTCAATGAGCCTGCCTACTCGGTGGTGAGGAAACAGGAATGCCGGACCATACAGCGCGTTTGGGCCGGCCGCGTGAATCGCCCCAACTTCCGCTACCAGTCGCTCGCGAACGGATGCGGGGAGGAAACCTTCCTGGTGACCCTTGCTCCCGAAGCGGGCAACGCGGAGCTTTCAAGGCATGACGGGGAAGAGTTTCTCTGGGTCATGGAAGGCGCCGTTAAAGTGGTCGTTGGAAATCGCCAGGAAGTTCTGGGCGAAGGCGACAGCATTTGTTATCCGGCCGCCATTCCCCACAATGTCGTCAACGCGTCCGCGAAAGACAGGGCCCTCATCATGGCCGTGATCTGCAATGGAGGCTGATGCCGCGGTTACCCCTGAAGGAGGAACGGGATGGATTTCGGACTGAAAAACAAGGTGGCCCTCATCGCCGGGGGAAGCATGGGACTGGGGCTGGCGGCGGCAAAAATGCTGGCGGCTGAAGGGGCGCGCATTGCCCTCGGTGCTCTGGACGACGCCAATCTGGCCGAGGCGGAAGAGGTTATCCGGTCTGAAACGGGCGCAGACGTTCTTGCCATCCCCGCCGATCTGGCCGACGCCTCTCAGGCGAAAGGATTTGTGAACAAAGCCCGCGCCCGCTTCGGAACCATTGATGTTCTCATCAACAATGCGGGCGGACCGCCATCTTTGCCTTTTCTCGATATTGACGATGACCTGTGGAACTTCGGGTTTCGACTCAATCTCATGAGCACGATCGCCATGACGCGCGAAGCGATTCCCGTAATGAAGGAGAAGCGCTGGGGGCGTATCATCAACATGACGTCCATTTCCGTCAAGCAGCCCATTGACGGCCTGATCCTTT
>CAZDYR010000402.1:1887-2867 GCA_964509625.1 uncultured Smithella sp.
TCCAATACGATTCGGGCGGGTGTGATCGGGCTGGCCAAGACTCTGTCAACGGAGCTTGCCCCTTTCAACATCACCGTCAACAGCGTCTGCCCCGGCTATACTCTGACAGACCGCGTGAGAAATCTTGCAAAAACAATGGCGGAGAAAACGCAGACCACGCCCGAAGAGGTTATCCGGACATGGGAAAAGGACATTCCCATGGGACGCCTCGGCACGCCGGAGGAATTTGCCGCGCTCGTGACGTTTCTGGCCTCCGAGCGGGCCTCCTACATCACGGGGGCGGCCATTCAGATTGACGGGGGCTGGTACCGCGGCGTCATGTGATTTCCGGTCCGGATCAAAACGCAGTCTCTGCCGGTCCCGCTCCGGCGGGACCGGCTTTCGGGAATGCGTGCGCAAAACGGTTGCGGCTTGTTCCCCAAATAAACAGGAGGGTATCCTTGTTGCATCAAAAAATTTCGGCCTTGTACTTCAGCGCCACTGGCACGACGGAAAAAATCGTGACGTCAATTGCAGACAGGCTGTCAGAGCGGCTGGGCGGGACCGTCCCGACTCATCCGGTCAATTTCACGCCGCCTGCGGGCAGGGAAAGAATAATCTCTTTTTCTTCGGATGATATCGTCATTGCGGGAGTTCCCGTGATCGCAGGCAGGGTGCCCAATGTCCTTTTGAAATTTTTAAAAACCATCGGGGGGAGCGGCGCCCTGGCTGTCGGCGTTGTGGTTTACGGCAATCGAAATTATGATGACGCCCTGATCGAATTTTGCGACATCCTTGCCTCGGATGGCTTCAACGTCATCGCCGGGGCGGCTTTCATCGGCGAGCATTCCTTTTCCCGGATACTGGCCAAAGACAGGCCCGATGAGCGGGATATGGCCGTCGTCCGCGATTTCGCGGACCGGGTGTATCAGAAGATCTGCGGTCCGGACAAGATGAAAGCCGCTGCCGTTGGCGGCAACCGGCCTTACCGGGATTATTAT
>CAZDYR010000403.1:0-2864 GCA_964509625.1 uncultured Smithella sp.
GTGGATAGGGCGGGAGGGCTGATCCGGTCGGACTCCATGTCCACCCAGGCCGGCGACACGCCGGAAATCTTTGCCGCCCGCCTTGATCAAGCCATTGAGCATCTTCTGAAGTCATTGCCGTTTTCCTGCCGCCTGCTCGGAATCGGCATTGGCGCGCCCAATGCCCATCATGATCGGGGCACCATTGAAAAAGCCGTCAATCTGAACTGGGGAGAGGTTGTTGATTTTGTCTCGCTGATCCGGAAATATTACGATCTTCCGATTTCTATTACCAACGATGCCAATGCCGCCGCTCTGGGAGAGATGCTCTTCGGGAAAGCCCGCGGCATGAAAAATTTCATGGTCGTTACGCTGGGCACCGGACTCGGGAGCGGAATCGTTGCCGACGGTCGCCTGCTTTACGGGGCCAGCGGATTTGCCGGAGAACTGGGTCACACGGTCGTGGATCCTGAAGGAAGACTTTGTGAATGCGGCAAAAAAGGCTGCCTGGAAACTTATGTATCGGCGACGGGCTTGAGGAGGACGGCCCTTGAACTGCTGGCCTCGCGATGCGATCCCAGTCCGCTCCGGACGATGCGTGATGAGGAGATCACTTCCAAACGGATCTTTGAGCTGGCCCGTTCCGGGGATGTTATTGCGCTGGAAGCTTTCGATCGTACCGCGCGTATTCTGGGGATGAAACTGGCAGATGCCGCAGCCCACCTGAGTCCGGAGGCCATCTTTCTCGGGGGAGGATTGTCGGCGGCCGGGGATGTGCTGCTTGCACCCACAAAGCAATACATGAATGCTTTCCTGTTTCGGGTTTATCGGGACACCGTAAAGTTGATGCTTTCCGGATTGGAAACGAAGACAAGTGCTGTTGCCGGAGCGGCGGCTCTTATCTGGAGCGAACTTGAGTCTTCAAAACACGTCACACTAACACGGAAAGAATCTCTATGAAGAATTCACTTGAACTCGGTTTGATCGGCAACTGCCAAATTGGCGCCCTGATTGACGAGCGCGGCGAAATTGTCTGGAGCTGTCTGCCCCGGTTCGACGGAGATCCGGTTTTCTGTTCCCTGCTTCGTGAACATGCCGACGGCGAAGGAGCCGGCTACTGTGCCGTAGAGCTTCTGGATCAGGCATCATCCGAGCAATTCTATCTGCCTAATACGGCTGTCCTGGTTACCCGCCTGCAAGATAAGCACGGCGCGGTCATTGAGGTCACGGATTTTGCTCCCCGCTTTCATCAATACGGGCGCATGTTCATGCCCATGATGCTGATCCGGCAAATCCGGCGTATCAGCGGAACGCCGCGCATCTGCGTGCGCGTGCGTCCCCTGTGCGACTATGGCAGCCAGAGCTGCACGGTCACTCATGGAAGCCATCACATCCGTTATGTTGCGCCATCCTGGATTCTTCGACTGTCCACCGACATATCCGTCACGGCGGTGCTCGAAGAGTTGCCGTTTTTCCTTGAAACATCCGCCACACTCATTCTGGGGCCGGATGAAACCATTCCGGATGCCATGGGTGAGCTTGCCCGCCGTTTTCTGGATGAAACCATCTCCAGTTGGCGTACCTGGGTCAGAGACCTGTCCATTCCCTTTGAGTGGCAGGAAGAGGTGATCCGCGCGGCGATTACCCTGAAACTGAACACCTTCCAGGATACGGGGGCCATCATCGCGGCGATGACGACGTCGATCCCCGAAGCACCCGGTTCCGGCCGCAACTGGGATTACCGTTACTGCTGGCTGAGGGATTCTTATTTTGTCGTGAATGCGTTAAACCGCCTCAGCACAACGAACACCATGGAGCGATATTTAAGTTATCTGATTAATGTGGTGGCGGGTACACCCAGCGGCCGCATTCAGCCTGTTTATGGAATCGACGGCAGGGCAAAGTTGAGCGAGTGTGAAATTATCAGTCTGCCAGGTTACCGGGGCATGGGGCCTGTCCGGACGGGTAATCAGGCCTGCGATCAGGTTCAGCATGATGTTTACGGATCGGCCATTCTGGCGGTGGCGCATGTATTTTTTGACCGAAGGCTTGCGCACCGGGGCGGCGTCGCCCTCTTTACGCGGCTGGAACCGCTGGGTGAGATAGCGGTTGACGTTCATGATCAGCCGGATTCGGGGCCGTGGGAAACCCGAAAAACCATGCGCGTACACACCTTTTCCAGTGTCATGTGCTGGGCGGCCTGCGATCGCCTGGCCAGAATTGCCGTTCATCTGGGCCTTGCGGACCGCGCGTCTTACTGGCGAAACAAGGCGAATTACATCCATGACACGATCTGCCGCCGCGCGTGGAACGAAAAAAAAGAGGCTTTCACCGCATCTTTTGAAGGCGAATCATTGGATGCCAGTCTTCTCCTGCTCCACGACACAGGATTTCTCGCCGCCGATGATCCGCGTTTCGCGAAAACCGTGACCGCCATTGAGCGGGAGCTGAGACACGGCAATTATATTTACCGTTATGTCGAGACTGATGATTTCGGAGTTCCGGAAAACGCTTTTGTGGTTTGCACCTTCTGGTACATTTATGCCCTGGCCGCGCTAAACCGTGCGGAAGAGGCCCGAGATCTTTTTGCCAACCTGCTTTCCCGGCGGAATCATCATGGTCTTCTGGCCGAACATATCGATCCGCGTACCGGGGACCCGTGGGGGAACTTTGTTCAGACTTACAGCATGGTGGGATTAATCAATTCCGCCATTCGCCTCAGTAAACGCTGGGATACCGCGTTTTAGAAGGGAATATATCGATGAGCCTTCAAAAAATAAAGTCATCCCGATCATTGCGCCTGACGCTGCGCTTCGTCTTACCTCTGATTGCGGCCATGACGCTTCTGGCTTACCTGGTGGTTCCTCTGGTGGACAGGATGACCC
>CAZDYR010000404.1:0-2082 GCA_964509625.1 uncultured Smithella sp.
CCATTAAGGGCACGAATGCACTCAGATTTTCGAGAAAAGGGCGGGAAGGCTGACTCCGCACGGTTTTCCTGAAGACGGTGTTTTGTGCATGTTTTCAAACGGCAAAGAATAAAGCCGTTTCACCTGAACTTCCCGTTCAAGGCCCATTCAAAAAAAGAGAGGGAGAACGCATCCGATCTCCCTCTCTTTTTTCTTGCGGCAGGACCTTTAAAGCCTATTCATTCATGGCGTATTCACCGTTGAGCGCGAACACATATTTTTTCCAGACACGGTTGTACTGGGCGTCGTCTTCCTGAGATTTGATCATCATGATTTTTGTGCAATAGGCGCGCTGCTCGTCTTTGGTGTTGTGCATGCCGTAAATTTGAAGCGCAAAGCGGGAAAAATCGCGTACCATGAAATCAAAAATCTGATTGATAATGTCCGGATCAACGTTGTCGAATTTGGCCTGCTCCAGAATCAGCTGACCATAGACGACGATGGAAAACATCTCGCCCAGCGGCAGAGAAAACAACGGGTCCATATCCTGAGCCTTATCCGGTCCGGCTTTCTCGAGCAGTTCCTTGAACAACTCAATCTGCCTGATAAAGATAGCCACATTCGGCAGTTGCTTATTGGCTTCAAAAACCGGTTTGTAATCATGGAACTGCACGCTGCCCAGACCCTTGGTCGGCCCCTGATTGAAAAGAAACATGTCGTCCTTGATGGATAAATCAGGGCTAACCGGCTTGTATTCCATCGGGCTAAAGAAGTAGTTCTTCATGAACTTGCGGATAAGCTGGACGTTAACATGAACCGTCCCTTCCAGTTTGGACGGGCCGCGGACATCGGATGCCGCCAGAGAAAAATAGGTGTCCTTTTCAAAACCCTTGGCGGCAATGACTTCCCACAGCAGATTGACCACTTCTTCGGCCTGGAGCGTCACCTTCATTTTACTCGTCGGGTTATACAGCAGATAGCGGCGATCGCTGGCACTGGCGTTGCGGAAATAATCTGTCGCCCGTCGCTGGTAGAGCTTCATCCCCACAATGCGCAACCAGGCATCTATGAAGTTTTTCCGGACATGCGGCATATCGGTTACGGGCAGACCGTAAAGGACACGGTTAGCGGCATGCGTGATGGCTTCATAGAAACAATGTTCTGTAATGCCGATCGATCCGGGACCGATGTTGAATTTACCGATGTTAACCGTGTTGAGCGACGAATCCCAGGCATGAGATCCACGTGAAAGGATATCATCCTCCGTGATGGGATAATCG
The DNA here is from genome assembly GCA_964509625.1 of uncultured Smithella sp. Classification (GTDB taxonomy): domain Bacteria; phylum Desulfobacterota; class Syntrophia; order Syntrophales; family Smithellaceae; genus UBA8904. The sequence goes on from CAZDYR010000404.1 coordinate 1,260, forward strand.
TGCAGCTCGAAATTGGAAACATATTGCTGATGAGAAACCACGTTCTTTTTCAGTTCATAGGCTTTGTGGCGGAAGTTAGTGACGAAGAAGGTGTAGTCATCCGTTCCATCCTTAACCTTCCCCAGGGTAGAGACCATTTCAGCCTCGTTGCCGTTGCCAATGTAGTATTTTTCACCGTTGGCGACCCATGTGCCGTCGGATTTGGGAGTCAGCGCGGTTTCCGTGGAGTAAATATCCGCACCGTGTGTCCGTTCGGAAAGGCCAAACGCGAAAATCGCGCCTTTTTTAAGCAGCTCTGCGGCCTTTTTCTTGGCCTTTTCATTGGGGCTCATCCAGATAGGCCCCAGTCCCAGAATGCTCACCTGGAAACAGTACCAGTAGCCCAGACCGTAAAAAGCCAGCAGTTCCGAGAACTCACTGTTGCGGGCCGTGTCCCAGCGGCAATCCGGATCACCGCCACCGTACTGGCTGGGCGTGAGGAGTTTGGCAAATATCTGTTCTTTTGCGATAAAATCGACAAATTCCCGGTACCAGACCTTCTTGTTGAAGTCTTCCGTAATCCGCGTTTTGCCCATCTTTTCAAAGAAGGCAATGGTTTTGTCCATGATGGCTTTGGAACCTTCATCGGACATCAGAGACCGGTATTTTTTCGGCTGCAACAAATAGTTCATTTTTCTCTCCTTTGTCGAAAAACATTGATTCTTTTACCCTGGAAAATTCAGGATAACACCCCACTTTTAATGATGAACCTGTACGCTTTTTTCAATAAAAGAGCCATTGAAAAAAACGACAGCGGATAAATTGGTTATCGCTGCGGCAAAGC
>CAZDYR010000404.1:2092-2864 GCA_964509625.1 uncultured Smithella sp.
GGCAAAGCATGATGAATCCGTTACTTGCTTCTCCCGACAAAATAGCCAATGATGATCCCCGCCATCCATCCGATGACAGCGCCTGTCAGCATGGTATTAAACGACTCGCGGGCCAGGGACACGAACACTTTTTCCACTCCCTGCAAGCTCTCGCCTCTCGATATTACATGCCGAAACGGAAGCTGCCCTATGATAAAGGCTGATGGACGAAGCAGAAACCCCACAAGCCCACCCGCCAGAAATCCAACAAAGCCAATACTCGCCACTGTTTTTTTCAGCTTTCCCATTTTCCCCTTTTTGTAAGCTTTATCGCTACTCTCATTTTTAATGACACGGATCAACGCAACAAAGCAGGTGCTAGTTTTCTCCGGATAATAAACTTTGCCAGGCGTGGCGCGCAAGGAAAGAACCGGGAACGTTTGTCTCCATCTCCTCAAAAAGCGCGAAGGGCGTGGTAAAGGTCATAAAATGCGAATCGCCCAGCTGTTTGCGCGCATAGAGCCGGGCGGAAAGGTCGGTTAAGCCCACCACGGCACGGGCCTTGTCGGATGCCGCTTCCCGATAGGGATAAATGCCTATGGTCTGGCACCCGGCGGCATAAGGCATGATCACGTTTTCATTGTCTCCGCGCCCGTAATTGGCCAGCACCGTCAGAGCGGACAACTGGTCGGGATTGACGAAAAAAATGACGGACCGGGGTTTTTCCCGAGACAAATCGACATCAGAAAGCGGTTTGAAGACAACATACGTCGCGGGAACATCCGTCATCGGC
>CAZDYR010000405.1:0-2856 GCA_964509625.1 uncultured Smithella sp.
GACCACGCCGATGAGCGGCCGCGCGATCTCTTCGTCGGTGTAGCCCATCGCCTTGAACAGCGAGCGGTGCGGCGCGCGCTCCAGTCCCTTTTTCATCAAATCGCTTCTCATTTTGTTCTCCCTGATCGTTCCTTTCAAAAGCCGAAAGATCGCCACGCAGGCCGAGAGGCCGCTCGCTATGACAATCCTGATGGATCACCCGCTTCCCGAGCGGACAGCGGGTGATCCCTTTAATTATTTCTTTCTTTTCTCCGGTCTCAGCGCACGGACGGCCGCGCCGGCCTGCCACATTTCGGATTCGCGCATTTCCTTGAGCTCCTCATTGAGCAGCTCTTTATAGTTGGGCGCGCTGTTGACGCGCAGGACGACTTCAGTTTCCTTGCCGGTAGCGACGGAATTGTAAAGTTCCGCGAAAACCGGTTCCACTGCCTTGCGGAATTTATGGCGCCAGTCGAGCGCGCCGCGCTGCGCGGTTGCCGAGCAGTTGGCGTACATCCAATCCATGCCGTTTTCACCGACCAGGCGAATCAGGCTTTGTGTGAGCTCTTCGACGGTTTCGTTAAAGGCTTCGCTGGGTGTGTGGCCATGTCGGCGCAATTCGGCATACTGGGCCTCCATCATTCCCGCAAGAGCGCCCATCAGAACACCGCGTTCACCGGTGAGATCGCTGTAGACTTCCATCTGAAACGTTGTCGGGAAAAGAAAGCCCGAACCGATGGCGATACCCAGAGCCAGCGTGCGTTCCATCGCGCGGCCGGTCGCGTCCTGATGGACGGCGAAGCTGGAATTGATGCCGCTGCCGTCGATAAAGTTGCGGCGAACGCTGGTGCCGGAACCCTTTGGAGCAACCATGATCACATCGACGAAATCCGGGGGTATAACGCCGGTCTGATCCTTATACACGATGGAGAAGCCGTGCGAAAAATAAAGCGCGTCGCCTTTTTTCAAATGGGCCTTAACTTTCGGCCAAAGGATCATCTGGGCGGCGTCGGATACCAGATATTGAATGATGGTTGCTTTTTCCACCGCTTCTTCAATCGGAAAAAGCGTCTGACCGGGCACCCAGCCGTCGGCGATGGCCTTATCCCAATACATTTTGTCTTCCCTGGCCTGACCGATAATGACATTGACACCGTTGTCTCTCATATTAAAAGCCTGCGCGGGACCCTGGACACCGTAACCCAACACCGCGATTACTTCTTTTTTAAGAACATCCTGTGCTTTTTTCACCGTGAATTCTTCCGAAGTCACCACTTCTTCCACCGTACCGCCAAAATTAATTTTAGCCATAAAACCTCCTGTTTTTCCTGTTACTATTTGTTATGAATTTTTAATCTTCCAATTTTAAAGCGACAAGGCCTGTTCGGGTTATATCCGCAATGCCAAAGGGCTCCAGACGTGCTAAAGAAAAATCTATCTGAGCTTTATCTCCGGTGATTTCGATAATAACATACGTGTCACCCGAGACTATTACCTTCCATTTGTTTGTGTCAATAGCATTCTTCACGGCTTCCGAATTTTGAGCCGTCAGGTCTAACCGGACCAGAACCATTTCACGATGGACGGATTCAACATTGGTCAGGTCGTCGACGGAAATCACGTCCAGAATCCGTTGAAGCTGGCCTTCGATCCGATTGATTGTTACCTGCGTACCAGCCGTTGTCATGACGATTTTGGAGATGTCTTTTTGCGTGGTCGTATTCACGCAGAGACTGTCAATGTTATACCCTTTGCCTCCCAGAGTTCCGGCTACCCGCGCCAGAACGTCGGGTTTGTTATAGACCAGTACGGAAATAATGTGTTCTTTTTTTTCCATTGTTATCCAACCTCAAAATTATTTTAGTCTTGCTTAAACCCGACGAGCGCTAATTCCATATAGCTTGCCGCCAAGTGGTTTAGTGCACAAAGTCTTTAGTTCACCATCTCCCGGCCGCCTAACGTCATATCGCTGATGGATTCGCCCGGATGCACCATGGGGTAAACGCATTCTTCGCGGGAAACACGGAAATCCATTAAAACCGGTTTGTTGATGGACAGGCCTTGCCGGAGCACGTCCTCTACTTCTTCCGGTTTGGTCGCGCGAAGGCCGACAACACCGAAAGCCTCAGCCAGTTTTACGAAATCCGGCGCGTAGGTCATGTCGGTGTGGGAATATCGTTTTTCGTAAAACAGCTCCTGCCACTGCCGCACCATGCCTAGATAGCCGTTGTTGAGCAAGACTACTTTTATAGCGATATTGTACTGAGACGCCGTCGCCAGTTCCTGAATGTTCATCTGAATACTGCCGTCGCCGGCAATATCCACGACATGCTTGTCCGGGAAGGCGCATTTGACGCCGATAGCCGCAGGCATGCCAAACCCCATGGTTCCCAGCCCGCCCGAGGTGATAAAGGAATTGGGCTTTTCAAACTTGAAGAATTGCGCCGTCCACATCTGATTCTGACCGACTTCCGTGGTAATCAGGGCATCGCCGCTTGTTAGTTTATGCAGCGTTTCAATCACGTACTGCGGTTTAATGGTCTGGCCGTTTTGGCAGTAGGTCAGAGGCACTTTTTCTTTCCATTCGGCGATTTGTCCAAGCCATTCCCGGCGGTCGGTTTCATTCTGGGCGTAATGATGTTCGGCCAGAAATTTGATTAAGTCATTCAGCGTGGCTTTGGTGCTGCCGATAATCGGCAAATCCACAACCACGTTTTTATTGATGGATGACGGATCAATATCGATTTGAACAATTTTGGCGTTGGGCGCGAAGGTTTCGATCTTTCCCGTCACTCGGTCGTCAAATCGGACGCCGACGGCGATGAGCAGATCGCAGTTGCTTACGGCCATGTTTGCATAGTAGGTGCCATGCATGCC